>JAICXG010000063.1 GCA_025980625.1 Chthoniobacterales bacterium | reverse complement strand
AGGCTTCGCCGGCCGCGTCGTCGAGGGTGCGGCCGAGGATTTTGTAATCGCCCACCTCCCGCACTTCGACGAGCAAGGTGTGGCCGCCGCTGACGATCAAAGCGACGTTAGGCTCGACTGCGGCTTTGCTTCCGAAGAAAGGCGAAAGAAGATGCCCTTCGAGATGGTTGATCGCGAGGTAGGGCCTTCCGCGGCCGCGCGCGCCGCCTTTCGCGAGCGAGGCGCCGATCATGAGCGAGCTCGCCAGGCCCGGTCCGCTCGTGGCCGCGAAGGCGTCGATTTCGCCTAACGAGATGGCAGCCTGGACAAGCGCGCGGTCGAGGAGCTTGGGCGCGTTTTGCAGATGATGGCGGGAGGCAACTTCGGGCACCACTCCGCCGTAAGGTTGATGGGCAGCAACCTGGGATGTGACTTCGCTCGCGAGTAACTCCTGATCGCGGAGGATGGCAACGCCGGTTTCGTCGCAGGAGGTTTCGAGCGCGAGGATGGTCATGATTCGTTTTGATTCACCGAGCGAGACGCTCGGTGGCCCCACAGGCAAGACGCCTGTGCTACGGCGTGCGCGCAGGCGTGCGTGTCATTTCCGAGCCGCCTATTTTTTTACCGCATTGATCTTCGGCGCGGTCTGTTGCGCGTAAATCATCACGCCCTTGAGCGCATCGATGCCGCGCATCAATTGCACGTCCTTGCTCTTGATCATCTCGACCGCCTCGGACGCTCCGATTTTGTCGTTGTTGCGCAACGTGGCGACCGCCCGCTCCTGCTCCGGCGTAAGCGGGACAAGGATATTTGGCGCCACCCCGTTGCCTTGGATAACGGTCTTGCTCGGCGTGTAATATTTCGCGGTGGTAAAGCGGAGCGCTGATCCATCGGGCAACTGCATTACGTTTTGCACCGAGCCTTTGCCGAAAGTCGTCTCGCCCACAATCACGGCACGGTGCAGATCCTTGAGCGCGCCGGCCACGATCTCGGCGCCGCTCGCGCTCCCTTGGTTTACCAACACGACGAGCGGAAAACGCGGCCGTTCCTTTACTCCGACCGGCGTCGAGTAGTCGTGCTTCTGCGATTCCGCCCGGCCCTGAGTTGAAACCACCTTTGTGTTCGGCGGCAGGAATTGCCCGAGCACATCGACCGCGCTGTTGAGCAGCCCGCCCGGGTTATTGCGCAGATCGAGCACGAGCGCCTGCATGCCCTGCTTCTGCAAATCGTCGAGCGTCTTGCTGAATTCTTCGGCAGTTGGTTCGTTGAACTGCACAATCCGCACGTAGCCGACCTTGAATGGCCCGGTGAGCGCCGGGTCGAGCAGCTTGCCGCCTTTCACGCTCGCGAGTTTGATCTCCTTGCGCTCGAGCGCGTAATCTTTGATCTCCTTCGTCGAAGGGCGCAGGATCGTGAGATTGATTTTCTGTCCCGGCTCACCCCGTAGCACCTCGACGGCATCCTGCAGGTTCATCTTTTCCGTCGAAGCGCCGTTGATTTTCAGAATCTGATCGCCGGCGAGAATGCCAGCCTTGGCCGCCGGAGTGTCTTCCATCGGCGTCACCACCGTGAGCAAGCCATCCCTGAGCGCGACCTCGACTCCGAGGCCGTTGAACCGGCTGCGGGTGTCGTCCTGCATATCCCGGAAGTCGTCCGGGTCCATGAACTGGCTATGGGGGTCGAGGGAGGAAAGCATGCCTTTCATGGCCGCGTAGATGAGGTCGTGATAGCTCACTTTGCTGCTATCGACGTAATCCTGACGAATGAGCTCGACCGCCTTGGCCAGGGTGGCGATTTCAGAATAACCGGAGTCTTCTTTCTGCGGGGTGGTGGCCGGTTCGGGATCGGCGGCCGAGAGGGAAATCGCCCCAGCAGAAAGCAAAACGACGGCGTAAAGGATCGGGCTGACGAGACGCAGCGACAGGGAGCGCTTCATGATAGTGGATGCTTGGACTGTAGGAGAAGAGTGTCGTTCATTCTCCCGCTTTTGCCAATCGCCCCCGGTATGACAACCCTCTCATTTCACCCTAAGATTCGGGGCGTGAGGCCGCTCGGACGCATTCTGCTGGTTGCGCTCTGTTCGTTAGGCATAATCATTTCCGGGAAAGCAGAATCGACGCCAGCCCCGAGCGCCGAGGCCGAGTTCAATAAGCAGGCAACCGATTTCATCGCCGGCTACCTCGCCGCCCGCCCGCTCCGCGCTGTCGCGCTCGGCTTTCATCAATACGACGGCAAGATCGGCGATTACAGCCGGCTCGCGATCGACGCTGAGGTCGAACGGCTGAAGCGCTTCCAAGGGGTGTTCACGAAAATGGACCCGAGCACGCTGAGCAAGCAGGCCGATCTCGACCGGCGCATCCTGCTCGCCGCGATCGCCGCCGAGCTTTTCCGGATCCAGGACATGGGAATTTTCGAACGCAACCCGATGACCTACGCGCGTGCCATCGGCGTCGACATTTACATCAAACGCGATTTCAAGCCGCTCGAAGATCGCGTCCGCGACATCATTACGATCGAGGACCAGACGGCGAATGTAATGACGGCGGGAAAGACCAACCTCGCGGACGTTTTGCCAAAACCGTATGTCGAGTTGGCGATTCAAATCGCAACCGGCTCAGCGGAATTCCTCGAGAAAGACCTGGCCGCGGCGGTCAAGGACGTGCAGGACGAGCAACTCATGGCCGCTTTTCAGGACGCGAACAAGAAAGCGGCGGCGGCACTGCGCGATTACGCGACCTGGCTGACGAAGGAGCGGTTGCCCAAGGCGAATGCTTCCTACGCGCTCGGGACTGAGAAGTACCGGCGAATGCTTTCGGGCGCTGAGATGGTGGACCTTGCGCCGGACAAGATCCTGGAGATCGGGCTGCGGAAATTAAAGGAAGAACAACAGACCTTCGCGGATGCGGCCCGCATCGTCGACCCGAAGAAAAAGCCGATTGATGTTTTCAAGGCAATCCAACAGGAACATCCCAAGCCGGAGGAGCTGATTCCGATGGTGGCGAAAGACCTCGACCAGATCCGGCAGTTCGTGCTCGACCACCACATCGTCACTGTCCCCTCCGACGTGCGGGCGGTCGTCAAAGCCACGCCGCAATTCGAGCGCGCCATCACCTCCGCGTCGATGGACACGCCAGGACCCTTCGAGAAAAAAGCGACCCAGGCCTACTACTACGTCACCCCGACCGAGGAGAACTGGAGCGAGAAACAGAAGAACGAATGGCTGACTTCATTCAACTATTACACGACCGACATCGTCTCGATCCATGAGGCTTATCCCGGACACTACGTGCAGTTTCTTCATCTCAATGCCTCGCCTGCGACGGTCGTGCAGAAAATTTTCAACACTTATTCCTTCGTCGAAGGCTGGGCGCATTATTGCGAGCAGATGATGCTCGACGAAGGTTTTGGTAGCGCGCCTAATCCGACGCCGGAGCAAAAAGTCCGGGCCGCCAAATACCGCATGGCACAGGCGGACGAAGCGCTCCTCAGGCTCTGTCGCCTTTGCGTTTCCATCAAGATGCACACCCAGGGCATGCCGGTGGCCGACGCGGCGAAATTCTTCCAGGAGAACTGCTATTACGAAGAAAAGCCCGCGTTGGCGGAAGCGATGCGCGGGACCTTTGATCCGGGTTATCTCAACTACACGTTAGGCAAACTCGAGATCCTTAAACTGCGCGACGACTACAAAGGACAGGAAGGGAAGAATTTTTCGCTCGAGCAGTTCCACAGCCAGCTGCTGAACCATGGCGCGCCGCCGATTCGCCTTCTCCGCGAAATCTTGCTCAAGGACCAATCGAAGTGGGATGCAGTGCTGTAAAAGACACGCGGCTCGGCAATTTCCCGCCTAACGAGTCTAACTCTCCTCGGCCTCCTCCTCGTCCTCGCCGCCCAACAACTCCGGAAAAAGCGGCTGCGGGTTGCTCGGCAACTCCTCGACGTCGCGCAGTTTCCTCGTGATCGCGCGGGAGCGCACCGCGACCTTGTCCATGTCGGTCGCAGCCTGGTCGAGCCGTTTCTTCACCGCGTCGAGCATCTCGCCGAACTTGCCGAACTCGGTCTTGACCGCGGCGAGCAAATGCCAGACTTCACTCGAGCGTCTCTGGATCGCGAGGGTGCGGAAACCCATCTGCAAACTGTTGAGCAGCGCGGCCAGCGTCGTCGGTCCGGCGAAGACCACTTTGCATTCCCGCTGCACCTGTTCGACCAGGCCGATTCGCCGGATCGCTTCGGCATAAAGTCCTTCGGTCGGCAAAAACATGAGCGCGAAATCGGTTGTCTTCGGCGGGTTGATGTATTTGGCGCAAATGTCCTTCGCGCTTTTTCGCAACTGCGTCTCCAAACCCTTCATCGCTTCGTCGGTTGCGAATGCATCGGAATTTTCCTGCGCCGCGATCAGTCGCTGATAATCTTCCACCGGAAACTTGGCGTCGATCGGCAGCCAAACCGGCACGCCGTTCTCGTCGCCCGGCAACTTGATCGCGAAATCCACATTCTCCGCGCTCCCCTCGCGCGTCTTCACATTGCGCGCGAATTGCTCAGGCGTGAGCAACTGCTCGAGGAGAGAGCCGAGCTGCACTTCGCCCCAGCCGCCGCGCGTTTTCACATTCGTGAGCACACGCTGCAAGCCGCCGACATCACTCGCCAGTTGTTGCATCGCGCCGAGGCCCTGATGCACCCGCTCGAGCCGGTCGCTCACGAGCTGGAACGATTCGCCGAGCCGCTTCTCGAGCGTGCCCTGCAACTTTTCGTCCACCGTCGCGCGCATTTTTTCGATCTGCTGCGCATTGTCCTCCTGCAACTGTTTCAGCCGCAGATCGACCACCGAGCGCACGGTTTCGAGCGACCCCGTTAATTCCTCTCGTTGAGCTCGTGCAGCCCTTGTATTCTCCTCGCGGCCGCGCGCCATTTCCTCACGAATTAAACGTTCGCCGCGTTCCTGCGCGCGCTCGAGGGATTGAATCCGGTTCAGCAATTCTTGCTCGAAGGTCCGCGAGTTGATCGCAATCTGCCGCGCGCGTGCGCTGCGCCAGACCAGGTAGATGGCAAGGACCACAACAAGGGCGGCGAAAATTAAGCCGGCAATTAGTTGGGGTTCGGTCACAGCTAGCGAATACGCGAATCAGTTCGCGCCTTCAAGATGCACGCTGCGTCCGTGTTCGCAGACTTGCGCATCAAAGAAAGTTCGTTGGTGCTGGGACGCCCCAACCGGCACGCGAAACACGTGCGTCACCCAGCGCTCCACGGCCACATCAAAAGGACAATCGCACACCTCCGTAGGCCGCCCGACCGAGCGCGGGGAAACCGAACACCTCCGAATAGTGCTCGTTCGTTAGGTTGTCGATCCTGCCGTAGAAACTCAGGTGCGGGTTGACGATATATTCCGCGGCAAAATTGGCGAAGGAATAATCTTCGATATCGAAATTCGGCCCGCCGAAGTTCAGCTCCTCGCGCGCATTGACCCACTTCGCCTCAGCCGTGGTGCGGAGTTTTCCGAACCAAAGATAGGAGCCGGAAACATAGAGCTCATTCCGCGGCCGGCGCGGCAGACGCGCGCCCGGCAACTGCGTGATGTCGGCCGCAGAAGTGTTCTCCGCGTCGAGATAGGTGTAGCTCGCGGACAACACCAGGTCGCGCACGGGCCGCAACTCGATCTCAGTTTCCAGTCCCTGCGTCCGCGCGGCGCCGAGATTGAGCGTGTCGAAGAGCCCATTGAACCCAATCAAGTTCGAGAGGTCGTTGTGAAAATAAGTGGCCGCGATCCGTGCCCGGCCGCCCCAAAGTTTTTGCTCAAGCCCGATCTCCCAGCCAAGGTCTTTCTCCGGCTCGAGTCCGAAGTTGTTACCGAAAATTTTGTCCTGTGGGCTCGGCGGACTAAAGCCGGTTGCGACACTCGCATGCACGGTCGTGTCGCTCGGCGCGATCGTGTAACTGCCGGCTAAGCGATAAGTCCAAATCCCACCGAACTGATTGAAATGATCGTAACGTCCACCCGCGACCAGGTTCAACCCGGGCAGGGGCCGCGCACTCGCTTCGAGATAGAGCGCGTGCTCCTCGGTGTGATCGCTGATGAAGGTCGGCTGCGGCCCGAAGAGCTGCGAGACAAACGGCCGCTCCTGGCCTGCGTTGACATGATTGAAGAAAAACCCCGAAGTCAGGGTGAGCCATTTTGCCGGCCGGAAATTGTTCTGATAATCAATCGTTAGGCGAGTGAAGAGGGCCCTCGTCGGGCCGACGAAACCGTCCTCGTTCGGATCGTTCACCTGCCGTTCTTCGTCGTAGGCCATGATAAGCTTGTGCTCCCATTCCTCGGATGGTTTCCAATCGAGATGCGGTGCGATCAGCCAGCGTTCGGTGAGAAAATTATCCACCGGTTTTGGATCGAAGATCGTGTTCGGGTTGCCCGTGTCAGCGAGCGACCAGGTAAAGAGACTGCTGATTCGCAGCTCATCGTTAGGCGACCAGCCGACATTCCCAAGAAAATTCCAGAGCCGGTACTGATTGTTAGGCCGGGCGTTGTCGGTTTCGAAACGCGACCCACCTAACGAATAATCGAAATTCCCGATCCGGCCCGAGGTTTCGATTTCCGTCCGATAACTGCCGTAGCTCCCGCCCTCGCCTGAGATTGTCGTTTCAGGAACCTCCCCGCCCTCTTTCGTGAAGAGCTGGATCACTCCGGCAAGCGCGCGCGGGCCGTAGATCGTGCTTTGCGGTCCGCGCACCACTTCGATGCGGGCGATGTTGTCGAGGGTGAGATCGGCGAAGTTGAAGGCGCCCTGCAGGCCCTGGTTGATCGGCACGCCGTCGATCAACACCTGGGTGTGCTCGCTGCGCAACCCGCGCGTGAAAATGGAAGTGAGCTGGCCGGCCGTGCCGGTTTGCACCACCGACAAGCCCGGCACTTCCCGCAGCGCATCGGCCGCGCGCTCGCTCTGGTGGACGTCGAAGTCGTCATCGGTCAAGACCGTCACACTCGCCGGCGCGTCCTCTTCTGGAATCGGAAGCCGCGTCGCGCTGATGACAATCTCCGCCGTCTCCGGCGGCATACCGGCATTCTGTGCGCGGGAAGAGCCTAATGGGACGAGCAGAGCCAACGTCGCGAGGAATAATTCTGGGTAGCGCACACGTCTCGTGTGCTGGTCGCGGTGTTCCACCGCGACGAACTTTTTCGGGCAGGATCGATTCGAAAGAAAAGTCCGCGACGGTGGAACACCGTCGCCAGCACGCGAGACGCGTGCGCTACCCAGGCAGACTGCCGCACGAAACGGAATTCGAAACATGACAACGTACCTCCCATTTTTGTGAGAGGCGGACTCGTCACTTGCGCGGCGCTTTCGTCTCTCATTCTTCTTTTTGCGAAGAAGTTTTTTCGCGCCTCGGATTTCCCGGGACACGAATGAGGTGAAGCGGACGAATATTCTGGCTCCTGGATTATGAAGAAGTTGAGAGTCTTTAGCTAACTCTCGACTGAACTTCGCCTTCTTCCCGCCTTCACCGTCAGCACCGCACCCGCGGCCTGACGATTGGCTCATGGGAAGTCGTCTCCAGTTACAGCAGCGCAACTGCTCCCGATTTACACGGGATTTCTCGCGCTCGCTTCACGTTTCCAAACTCGCAAAGAACTGAGCCTAAGAAGTAGCGGCTTGCGCTTCCATGCTCAACAATTATTTGTCAGCCTCCCGTGCGAGACCTCGTGAAAACGGCATCTGCAAATTATCTCGTGACTGGCGGCGCCGGCTTCATCGGCTCGAACCTTACCCTCGCGCTCCAGGAAAAATTCCCCGAGGCGCGGCTGACGGTGATCGACGATTTCCGCTCCGGCGATTTCAAAAACCTGCTCGGTTATCGGGGCGATTTCGTCGCAGCTGATCTTGCGCAGGTCGATTGGCGGGAACAATTCGGCGAGGAGAAATTCGACGCCATTTTTCATCTCGCATCGATCACGGACACGACGCTGCATGACCAGTTTCCGCAGGTGCATGACAACGTTGAGAGCTTTCGCCGCCTCCTCCGGTTCGCGCAGCCGACTCGTACTCGCGTCATCTATGCCTCCTCCGCCGCGACCTACGGCGCAGTCACCGGGATGAGCCGGGAAGACGACGCGGCTGCGCCGGCAAATATCTACGCTTTCTCCAAGGTCATGATGGATAACCTGGCGCGCCGCGCTGCGGGCGACGATCCCGATTTCAAAATCATTGGCCTTCGCTATTTCAACGTCTACGGTCCGCGCGAGGCGCACAAAGGCGCGCCGGCGAGCATGGTCCTGCATCTCGCGCGCCAGATAAAGGCAGGCAAGAATCCGCGCATCTTCAAATACGGCGAGCAGAAGCGTGACTTTGTGTACGTGAAGGACGTCGCGCAGGGAACGTTGCGCGCGCTGGAGGCAAAGGAGAGCGGCATCTTCAATCTCGGCTCTGGCCAGGCGCGCTCGTTCAACGAATTGATCGCGATTTTGAACAAGTCGTTAGGCACGAACTTCGAGCCGGAATATTTCGATAATCCGCATGCTCATTATCAGAACCACACCGAGGCCGACCTGACCAGCGCCCGCAAATCGTTAGGCTACGAACCGCAGTTTTCGCTCGAGACGGGCGTGGCCGATTACATGGAGTGGTTATACCCGCCAGCCCGGTGATGTTGTGACCCGGAAGTCAGGCGTCTCGCCTGACTCGGCCGACAGGCTTCCAGCCTGTCGGCTCGCTTCGGTTGCATCTCCGCCATGTTTCGGCAGGCTAGAAGCACTGCCGGCCGAGTCAGGCTGGAAGCCTAACTTCCCTATGAAACCGAAAAAATCCGATCTCCTCATCGAAGTCGTCGAGCATATCGACATCAAAGAACACAACGTCGTTCCGCTGGTCGAAGCGATGAGCAGGATGGCCTTCTCCGCGCGCGACCTTGGGCGCGCCGCGCATATCTACGACCAGATGTTGCAGGAAGAAAACTGCGCCATCATTCTCTGTCTCGCCGGCTCGCTGATCTCGGCGGGACTGAAGCAGGTCGTGGTCGATTTGGTCGAGCATAACATGGTCGACGCGATCGTCTCCACCGGCGCGATCATTGTTGACCAGGACTTTTTCGAGGCGCTCGGCTTCAGGCACTACAAGGGCGACATCTTCATGAGTGACGACGTTCTGCGCCGCCTCGCGATCGATCGCATTTACGACACTTACATTGACGAAGATCAGCTCCGGGTTTGTGACGCGACCTGCGGCGAAATTGCCGACTCGCTCGAGCCGCGGCCGTATTCTTCGCGCGAGTTTATTCGGGAGATGGGCCGCTACCTGCAAAAGCGCGGCCAGACGACAAACTCGGTCGTGCTTTCTGCCTTCGAAAAAGGTGTGCCGATTTTTTGCCCCGCGTTCAGCGATTGCAGCGCCGGGTTTGGATTGATCCATCACCAATTCAAAAACCCCGACAAACACGTGAGCATTGATTCCGCGAAAGATTTTCTCGAGCTGACCAGGGTCAAGATCGCCTCGAAGCAGAGCGGCCTTTTGATGATCGGCGGCGGGGTGCCGAAAAACTTCGCGCAGGACACCGTGGTCGCGGGCGATTACCTCGGCTTCGACGTCGGGATGCACAAATACGCGGTGCAGATCACGGTCGCCGATGATCGCGACGGCGCACTCTCCGGTTCGACCCTGAAAGAAGCGAACTCCTGGGGTAAAGTGGACCTGGGCGCCGAGCAGATGGTTTATGCGGAGGCGACGGTCGCCCTGCCGCTGATCGCCGGTTATGCCTATCACAAAGGCAGCTGGAAAAATCGCGCAGGTAAGAACTACGCTAAGTTACTGGATGAACCGGCGCACGCGTCAGGAGCAAAGGCGCAAAAGCCGGCTACGATCGCCTAACGAGCGCTAGGACGCCGCCAGTCGCCGCAGCGTCTCCTCTGACATTTGGAATTCGTGCCAGTCGGGATCGATCCTGGCGCCGAGTCGCTCGTAGAATTGAATCCCGCGCCGGTTCCACTTCGCGACCCACCATTTGATCATGCCGCAACCGGCGCGCGTCGCTTCCTTCGCCACCGCCTTCATCAGAAGTTCGCCCGCGCCCCGACTGCGGCTTCCTTCCGCGACATAGAGTTCTTTGATGATCAGGTTCGGCTTCGCCCGGTAGGTAAAAGGAACAAAGTAATAAACGAGAAAGCCAACCAGCGCGGGGCCATCTTCGGCGAGGAGCGCGTGGAAATCGGGAGGCGAATGGCGAAACCCTTGTTCGCGCAGGACCTGCTCGGTGACCGCGAAGTCGGCGGCATATTTTTCAAACACCGCCAGCTCGCGCATCAAGGGCAGCAGCCGGGGAATATCCGACTCAACGGCCTGTCTGATCTTTAGGCAGGTCATCGAAAGTGCAGCGAGCTCAGCCTTCCCAGAAAAATTCCGTCGGCCGTTCCATCTCCGGCGGCAGACTGCGATGGACCGGACAACCGAGTCCGGTTCTCTCCAGCAGTTCGCGTCGCGGATGATCGGGCGGGAGCGGGATATGCACCTCAGTCGTTAGGCGGCCGATTCGCCGCGGATCATTCACCATCTCTTTCGTGACCTGGACAGTCATGCCCTTGAGCTCGACCCCGTGTTGCTCGGCGACGATTCCCATGGTCGTGGCGATGCAGGTGCCGAGCGCCGTCGCGACCAGATCGGTCGGCGAGAAGGATTCGCCTTTTCCCTGATTATCGGTCGGCGCATCGGTCGGGAGAACCGTGCCGGAGGGACCATGCGTGGCGCTGCAATGCAACTGGCCGGTGTATTCGATTGAAATCTGGACCATGGCTTGAGCATCGGACTTTGCCGGGAATTCGCAAAAGCGCTTCCGCCTAACGTTTGTCTTTGAAGCGCGGGGTTTCCTGCAATTGGTCGCGATATTTTTGCAGCGCTTCGTGAAAGATCGCGAGCAGCGCCGGATCGTGCAGGATGATCAGGTCGGAGTTATGCGCCGGGTTGTCGTCATTCTCCCAGCTCTCATTCCACCAGCAGAAGCCAATGATCGCGGGCCAGCGGCCGGCGAAAAGGTACTGCAGGGCGGCGTCCGCCCAGCGCGCTGCATTTACTTTGCGATGATGAATGTCACAACCAAACTCGGCCACGATGATGGGTTTGCCGGGCGCAAGTCTCGTTAGGCGCGAATAGGCGGCGTCGATCTCGTGCCGAAAACTTTCCACCTCTTCCCGGCTCCGCGGCGTCAGCGGACCATAGGCGCTAACTGCCAGCCAATCGCAGTAAGCCGCTCCGGGAAAATAATTCTCGAGGCGATTCGAAGGCGTCTCCGGGTCGTCATCCCAGTTCACGTGCCATACCCATTGCAGATTGGTCGCGCCGGCGTTTCGCATTACCTCCACGATGTGATGACAGGCGGCGCGATAACGCGCGGGGCCGGCGGCATGACCATTCCATTTTCCATTCCAGGCAAACCAGCTCCCGTTCGGCTCGGTACCCCATTCGATCAGGATCGGCCCGCCGAAATCGCGCGCCGCCATTGCCCAGCGGCGCAGCTCCTCATCAAAGCGGCCGGCGCAAATGCTTGTTAGGCTGAATTCCTTCTCCGCGTGCTGCTGGTCAAGATCCGAGCGCAGCATGAGACGGATGTAAGGCACTTTGCCTAACGACCAGATCCAGGCGCAGGTCGCGGCCGGAAAAGCGCGCGATTCAAACCAGTTGTCGGAAAAATAAACCCAGGCGGTTTTCGCGCCGATCGCTCTTTCAAACTGCCGGACATCATCCGGAGTGACGTTGTGTTCATTTGCGTCATCGCTCCCGGGCGCAGGCGCACTAAAGAAGAATCCCTGGTAAAGCTTGCCGGCGGGCGGCGGAAGCAATCTGTCTTCGGCCTGCGCGACACCGCCGCCAGCAAGAGCGAGCGCGAGAAAAAGCGCGCCTGACGAAGTCAGCCTTGCCCAAGCCAGATGAGAGCGGCGATGACGACCAGAATATAGGGCACGAGCGCCGCCGCGCCTGGATAATCCTTTGCCAATCGCTGCCCAAAAAAAAGCGCGAGCAAGGCCAGCCCGGAAACGACCGCGCCATAAAAGGCGATCGTCGCATCGCGCCGAATCAACACGACGACACATCCCACCGCGCTCAATGCACCGGCCGAAAGCTCCAAAATCGTGATCAGAAAAAGAAGCACCGGCACGCTGCCGCCGAGCGGACTTTTTGCGAAATGCCCAGTCAACCATTCCAGATTCCCGCGCCGATCGACCAGCTTGTCGATCGAGGATTGGAGAAACAAGATTGCAAAAAAGGCGGAAGTAAAAACCTGCAAAGCAAACAGACCAGGCAAATGATGGAGCGTTGACATGGGGCGGATTGTAAACGGCGCGTCAATCGTTGAACCGGCGATCCGGCCTGCATCGGGATCGAACAATGACCTTGCGCCCGGTCGGCCGCTGGAGATTATTCCTCTCCGCCAAATCGGCTGCGGGTGTAGCTCAGTGGTAGAGCACCTCCTTGCCAAGGAGGACGTCGCGAGTTCGAGTCTCGTCACCCGCTCCAGCCTT
>JAICXG010000353.1 GCA_025980625.1 Chthoniobacterales bacterium | reverse complement strand
GTTAGATTTCGCAGCAGATCACGAAACGCCTCGGCGCAGATACCTGACAAGCCGCTCCCGGCCTGTTGTCGGTCCCGAACAGTGTGGCAGAAATATGATGATAGTTGTCATTGCTGCCAGAGCCTTCCTTCATGAAAATAGTTGTCATGAGCACACCGACAGAAGCTTTGAGCGGAAGAGATTTGCGGAAAGCGAAGAGGAAAATCGGATGGATCTTTGGCGCCGCGACAGCGGCGCTGTTGATGGTCGGTCAACTCGCGGCGAGCCCGGGCCCAACCCAGGCAGCCAGCACGAGTCCTGGCAAGCGCGAACAAGAGGCGATCAATACAAAGCCGCTCAAGCCGCCCACCCAAGGCAGTATTCCCGTTGCCTTCCTCATCTCACAAGGCGCCCAGATCATCGATTTCGCCGGGCCGTGGGAAGTCTTCCAGGATGTCAGCCTCCCCGGCCGGGCGGATGCTGCGTTTCGTCTTTACACTGTCTCACAGTCGGCTGCACCCATTGAGGCCAGTGGCGGGATGAAAATCATTCCCGATTACACGCTCGCCAATGCGCCCGCTCCGAAAGTCATCGTCATTCCTGCCCAAAGTAAACCGAGCGCCGCCGTTCTGGATTGGATTCGGAAAGCGTCCAAGGACGCTGACGTGACCATGTCGGTTTGCACCGGCGCTTTTGTTCTCGCCCAGACCGGCCTCTTGTCGGGCAAAGATGCGACCACCTTTCATGGCGCGTTCAAACGGTTTGCGGTGGAGTTTCCCGATGTTCATCTCAAGCGCGGAGCCAGGTTCGTCGATGACGGCAATCTCGCGACGGCCGGCGGGCTTTCCTCGGGAATCGACCTCGCGTTGCATGTGGTCGAGCGCTACTACGGTCGCGCGGCTGCCGAAGAAACCGCCTACACCATGGAGTACCAGGGGCAGGGCTGGATGAATCCGAATTCAAATCAGCTTTATGCAAAGGCGCGCGTTTCCCCGGGGGGACACCCGCTCTGTCCAGTTTGCGGAATGGAGATCAACCCGAAAACCGCGCCTAAGTCCGTCTACAAAGGCAAGACCTATTATTTCTGCTCCGCTGACGACAAGGCAACCTTCGAGGCGGCTCCTGAAAAATTTGCGGCGACCGATCGCTAGCAAAGGTCGGAGGTCAGCTGACGGCATTCCTGAGCGGCCATTAGCCGCCGCAGGAGCAGATGTTTTTCTGAAATTCCGGGTCGCCAAGAAGGCGAATCATGGCGCGATCGAGGGCGTGGTTAAGAGTCTCCTGATAGTTATCGGTAGCTCCTGAGTAACCATAGTTCTCGGATGAACCTTCGATCCGACCCTGCCAGCAGGCCCCGCCTTTTCGAGTCAGCTCCGCTGAGATAACAATACGTCCCTCAAACCCGGAGCGGCGGGCGACGTTCTCGCTCGTAACGATCTGACGAACCGTCAACCGAAGGACTGGTGCGCCGGATTTCATGCCTACTCCGGCCCGGCGCACGGCATCGCTCGCGCCGGCCCGGACCCACGTGGCTACGCCCGAGGAGACGCTAACGGGTGCCGAAACTGACGGACTGTTTTCGAGATAGCGCTTCCCAATGACCTTTGGCAGGCCGGTATCTTTGGCTTGAATGGCGGAAAGTGCGGCGCAGGACGGGAGGTTCGGGAATTCGCCCGGATTCGCCATCGTCGTGTATTGCAGCGGGATCGAGAGGGGAGCGACGGATGTTGGCATCGCCGCGCAACCCACGGTGAGCAATAGAGCGAGTAAACAAGGAAAAGCGGGGAGTCGTGGAACTCCTTGCTTCGGCGAATGCGGTGTAAGTCGAGTGTTCATCATGAATTCGATTGCACCGGTTGCTCCGCAGCGGTGCAAGACTTTTTGCGCAACTGTCTGGTGATCGTAGTTCCGCTCGAGTGGGCTTGCTGGCCTACAATGTCGCGCTCAATCGTTTGCTCAGCACTTCTTCGGCGCGCCTCCGCATCGCGACGGTGTCCACGTCCTGCCACCAGCCTTGACCAATATCAACCGCACAGACCTTTCCCTGTTCCGCCATGAGTCTTACGCCATCGGCCAGGCTGCAATCACCATCCTGCTTCGCGCGTTCAAGGAAATCGAAGAGCTCGTTAGGGGAAAGAAATACGCCGGTATCAATCGCGTCGTAAGTCGCGAGTTGTTTCCCGATCGCCAGCACGCGGCCGCCGCGCGTCTGCACCTTCATCGCGTCGTCGAGATCGAAGAT
>JAICXG010000321.1 GCA_025980625.1 Chthoniobacterales bacterium | reverse complement strand
GTCGAAAGACGGTAGCCGATGCCGACCTCGGTTTTGATCAAGGCCGGCGCATTGGTATCGGCTTCCAGCTTCTTGCGCAGGTGGGTGACATACACGCGAAGGTATTGCGCCTGGCTCTCGGCCTTTTCGCCCCAGACGGTGCGGAGGAGTTGGCGATGAGTTACGACTTTTCCGGCGTTCTGCAGGAGGACGCGCAGGAGGGAATACTCAGTCGGGGTGAGTTTGATCTCGACGCCATTGAGTTTCACCTGCCGGGCGGCGAAGTCGACGCAAAGCGGGCCGGATTTGAAAACCGGTTCGCCAGTTTCGGTAAGAGAACGGCGCTGCGCCGCCCGGATCCTGGCGAGCAGCTCGGCGGTGTCGAATGGCTTGGTCACGTAGTCATCGGCCCCGCCATCGAGCGCGGCGACTTTCTCCTCCGGTTCGTCGCGGACGGAAAGGATGAGGACCGGCACGTCCGACCATTCGCGGAGATGACGCAAGACTTTGACGCCATCGATGTCGGGCAAGCCGAGATCGAGCAGGACAACGTCGGGTCGCCGGTAAGCGATCTCCTCGAGTCCGGTTTTGCCAGTTTCCGCTTCGAAGACGTTGTAGTCAGCGCTTTCGAGGGCGAGACGAAGCAAACGGCGAATCTGTTTTTCGTCGTCGATGATGAGCGCGACGCGGTTTGGTTTCACGCGCTCGTCTCAAGAAGCCTGGCGTCGGCCGCACGCACTGGCAGCTGGATGATAAAACGCGCGCCGCCGCCATCCCGGTTTTCGGTCGTGAGCGTGCCACCGTGCGCTTCGACAAAACCGCGCGCGATCGAAAGGCCAAGACCAAGTCCGCCGGGTTGGCGGCCGGGGCCGCGATAGAATTTTTCAAAAACGCGCTCGCGTTCTTCGGGCTCGAGGCCTGGCCCGCGATCGCTGACGTAGATAATGAGGCGGCCATCGCGATATTCGGCATCGATCTCGGCCGGCGAAGGGGCAGGCGCGTGACTCGCCGCGTTCGCGACAAGTTTCGCTACCGTCTGTTCGATCAACGTGTGATCCACGAGCACGAGCGGCATGTTTTCCGGGAGCTCGAGACGGACCTCGCGGCCATTAAGCGATTCGCGCTCGCTCTCAACGGCCGAGGACAAGAGCTCGCGCACGTCGCACCATTCCTGTTTTGGCCTAACGACTCCGCTCTCGAGCCGGTTCATGTCGAGGAGATGGTTCACGACGCGGTTCAAGCGGCGCGACGCGTGATGAATTTCGCCGGCGAGCGCCTGCGCATTGCCGTTGCGTGAGGCGGAACGGGCCAATTCCTGGCTGGCGGCGTCGATCGCGGCGAGCGGCGTTTTCAATTCATGCGAAACGCAATCCAGCAGGGTCTTGCGGAGGCGTTCGGATTCGTGCGCCAGTTGCACCTGGGCGGCGAGATGTTCGCGCGCTTTGAGTTGCGCGGTGAGGCTTCCGACGGTGAGCGCGATGATGAAATAGGTCGCGAAGGTGAGAGTGTCCTGGAATTTGGCGATGTGAAGAGTAAAGAGCGGCGGAATGAAAAGAAAATTCCACGAGACCGCGCTCAAGGCAGCGACGAGTAGCACCGGGCCGCGGCTGAGCACTATCCCCGCGAGCAGGACACCGAGGAGAAAGATGAGGGACATCGCGCCATAATCGACGAACGGAGTAATGATCCAGCAGAGCACCGTAAGTCCGGCGACGACGGTAACGGCAATTCCATATTGCTTGACCGGTGCGAAGACCCGCGCCAGGGGAGGCTCGATCTCGCGCGAACTGGATTTTTCCAGCACGCGGCTAACGTAGCCGATACGAAGGTAGAGAAAACAGGCGAGTGGGGTTTTAGTACCGTTTTTATTACTTCAAAATTTCTCCGCGCATTACGTTTGGATTCGGAGCAGTGAATCAATGCCTTCGACATTAGTTTCCGCAACTCCCGCCGGGGAAGCCACTGCCGCAAAAGGAGGTCCGGCCCATAAGCGAAGGCTGGCGCTGCTCTGTCTGGCGAGCCTCGGGATTGTCTACGGCGATATCGGCACCAGCCCGCTCTATGCGTTACGCGAGTGCTTTTACGGCGAGCACGCCGTCGCACCGACTCCGGCCAACATTCTCGGCGTACTCTCGCTCATTGTCTGGTCGCTCATTCTCGTCATTTCGATCAAGTACCTCATCCTCATCCTGCGGGCCGATAACCGGGGCGAAGGCGGCATTCTCGCTCTCGCCACGTTGGTGAGCGAGGTGGTGCGCCGCGGCAAATTTCTTTTTCTGCTCGGGCTGTTCGGCGCGGCGCTGCTTTATGCCGACGGCATGATCACGCCGGCAATCTCGGTGCTAAGCGCGGTCGAGGGCTTGCATGTCGCCACGCCGCTCTTCGATCCTTTTGTCATTCCCGCGGCAGTCGCGATTCTTGTCGCGCTGTTTTTTTTCCAATCGCACGGAACGACCGGCGTGGGGAAGGTGTTTGGCCCGATCACGATTTTATGGTTCTTCTCCATCAGCGCGCTCGGGTTGCACCAGATTCTGCATGTCCCAGGGGTGCTCGCGGCGATCAACCCGCTGCACGGCTTTCGCTTTTTCATCGCAAACGGCGCCAGCGGCTATCTCGTCCTGGGCGCTGTCTTTCTTGTCGTGACCGGTGGTGAAGCGCTCTATGCCGATATCGGGCATTTCGGGACCCTGCCGATTCGGTTGACGTGGTTTGCGGTGGTTCTGCCTGCGCTGGTGCTTAATTATTTTGGTCAGGGCGCGCTCCTCCTTGTTCAACCGGAGGCGGCAATCAATCCGTTCTATCGCCTGGCGCCACCCTGGGCGCTCTATCCCATGGTCGTGCTCGCGACGCTCGCCGCCGTGATCGCTTCACAGGCGATCATCAGCGGTGCGTTTTCGCTCACGATGCAGGCGATCCAACTCGGCTACAGCCCGCGGCTCAAAGTCATTTACACGTCGGCGCGGATCGTCGGCCAAATCTACGTCCCGGTGGTGAACTGGATCCTGATG
>JAICXG010000009.1 GCA_025980625.1 Chthoniobacterales bacterium | reverse complement strand
GAGTGCGGGCCAGCTTCGCCGCCCAGTGGAGGAAGGTCTCTTTTTGGAAACGCTGGGCCGGCTTGGGATTGCTCCCGCCCAGCTGCATCACCACCACGTAAACGTCCTGGTGGACATCGATTCCCAACTTGATCGCTGCCTTGCCCGGATTAAACTCCGGGCGGGTTTCCTCGGGTGAGGACAACTCTGTGTTAATACACTTATTCATATTGTCGGGTGTAGGTCCCAAACCCGCACCCGGCAACTCCCATCATGTCATCTATACGATGGAGCCGACCGCGAACCGTCCTTATGCCCAGGTTTGTCTGCTCATGAACGCCACTCGTAATTCGCGCGGTGGCTCATCTTGGTCTCGTTAGATGCTACTTCTCACCCTGCGGCGAAACGATGGCAATCCTAACGTAATTCTGAGGCGTGTCCAGCGCATCAACAAACAGCACCTTCGTTGCGCCCAAATTCAACAGTACTGCTCGATCTTCTTTTTTGATCTGCTTTCGCGTAGAAGTGGGTCCAAAAGTCGTGCCATATCCCGAGCTGCTACCGGCCATGCGACTATAATCCTGCACCGTAATCGTGACATTAGAAATATCCACAGCATCGACCACTAGATTTACATTGGGACCATTGTATGCTCGGAGATCTATCGGCTGGCCGATTTCCACGTCGACGGTTTGGGCGTTGTCGGCGCCACGGGTCCTCGATATGATGAGGAGAATGGACAGGACCACGAATCCAGTGATCTTCACGTCTTTTTACCGAGCAGATAGGATGCCATGCGTTACATCTAACAAAGCGATTGAGCTGACTGCGACCGGGCGTACGACTTCCTTTTCTATGGCTCCTGCCTTTCCATCCGCTGCCCTCCGCGCTCCCAGTCGCGGCACCTTATCTTGTTCTCGTTAGATGATACGAGACCACACTGACCACCTTCTCGGGTAGAGCGCATGAAGGGAAGGTGTCGCTTACTATTCGGGCCGTTGGCCGGAGTTATTCTTGGTTTCGGCATAACTGGCCTGGCCCGGCTCCTTCCCGGCTATAGCCACGTCCACCAGACGGTCAGTGAGATTGGAGAGATTGGTTCGCCGGCCAGAGTTCCTTTCGCCATTATGTTATGCTGCGTCGCGGCCTGCATCCTGGTGTTCGCTTCGGCCGTTCGCGACTTGTCGATTATGGCCAATCACTCGCGATTGGCTGCATATCTCACCGGCTTCATGGCGTTGCCCGCCGCGGGGATCGGAATCTTCGCTTATCCGCATCCGCTTCACAACGTGTTCGGCCTTTCCGAATTGATTGGATACCAAGCACCACTCGTCCTGGCGCTCACATGGAGACGGGACCCACGGGCGCGCACTCTGGTCGCGCTCTCGTGGATTTCGTCTGTGCTCATTTGGGGCGCAATTCTCCTGAACTTGAGCTCTCTTGACAGACAAGGAGTGATTTGGGCTTACGTGAAGCCGGTTCACGGCCTTGCACAAAGAGCGCTTTTCGCTGCCTGGTTCGGCTGGTGTGCAGTGGCGGGTGTGTTACTATTTCAACGCGCGCGGAGCATGGGACGAGAACAGAAAGTATCGCCGCAACACTTCATGAGCAATGACATCAAATCGTCTAACTGGATCGATCCCGGGAACCGATGAGCGCTCCACCTTTCAGTTTCGATAATTTTCGCATTCCGCCTGCGACCAAGCGCGCCTCGGCTTGTTCGCACCTGCTCACTCGCCGCTACCTCGTTGCGGCTCATCTTGTGCTCGTTAGGCTTCAAAGCGCCATATGAAAACCACCGCGATCAGCAGTTTTGCATGAATTCCAGCGAACATCCGTAGCCACGCGCGCTCTGATTGGCTCATGCTCTGTTCGTTAGGCTCGGAAGCCATTTTAATTTCCAGAAACTTAACTCTAGAAAGTAATATAACCATGAAATACATGCTCACTTGGACCGAGCGTCCACAAGGTTCACCCATAGAATACGAGAATGCCCAGAAGCGGATTCTGGAGGTGTTTACACAATGGCAGCCGTCCGCCAATTTCAAGATCGAGTTGTTCGTGATACGAGTGGGCGACTGGGGTGGGTATATGATGTTGGATTGCGATGATCCGACTGCAGTTCACAAGTTTTGCTCGATGTTGCCTGCATTCGTCTTCGAGGCACGCCCGGTGATTCCCATCGAGGACGCCGTGCGGGTCGAACTGGAATCCATTGCCTTTCGTGACGGACTCAAACGCCAATCAAGTTGAGATAGAACTCGCGGCCTAACCAGGCGAGAGGCTGTGTAATAAGTCGGAGGCCATAAAATCGGACGCACGAGGATGACCTATAAATCGTTTTTATTTTTGCGGAGGGTGTTTCGATAGTCTCTTTTAGGCTATTTTGAGCGTCGTAACGACTTATTACACAGGCTCGCGATGGAGCTGACGCCGAGCCGCCGTACTATTTAGCTTTCTATGAGTTCAATCCTTCAAGCCGCAGCGACGCACGCTCTCGCTCGCGGCGGCTCATCTTGTTCTCGTTAGGCGGGAGTATCCGGAGAGGACGAACACGATGAAAAGTCATAGAATCACAGGCGGCGGGGGCGTCCGGCTCCATGCCGTGGAGACGGGGAATCCCCGGGGTCGGCCGATTGTCTTCATCCACGGCTTATCGCAGTGTTGGCTCCAGTGGAGTCGACAGCTGAACTCGAGTCTGGCCGAGGGCCACCGACTGGTCGCGCTGGATATGCGCGGTCATGGTCTTTCGGAAAAGCCGCGTGTCGGCTATGACGACTCGAAGCAGTGGGCCGACGATGTCCATGCGGTCATGCAGGCGCTCGGTCTCGATCATCCAGTGCTCTCGGGCTGGTCTTATGGTCCGCTTGTCTTCCTCGACTACATCCGGCACTACGGTGAGGACGCGCTCGGCGGGCTCCATTTCGTCGGCGCCGCGACGAAGCTGGGCAGTGAGGAGGCCATGTCGGTCCTCACTCCTGAGTTTCTCAGCCTCATTCCAGAATTCTTCTCCACAGACACGGAAACAAGTGTCCACGGTCTGGAGGGCTTGCTGCGGTTGTGTTTTGCCCATGAGCTCTCCGCCACCGAACTGTACCTGATGCTGGGATACAATGTCTCCGTCCCGCCGTATGTCCGGCAGGGGCTGTTATCACGCTCCTTCGACAACGACGATCTCCTGCCGAAGATTCGCAAGCCTGTGCTGATTACGCATGGGACTGCAGATGGGATTGTCAAACCGGCCGCCGTCGAACGGTACACGGCAGCGATGCCTCACGCGCAAGTTCAGCTAATGGCGGCTACGGGGCACGCAGCATTCTGGGACGACGCGGCCGCCTTCAATGAGCGCCTGCGCGCCTTTTGCGAAAGCCTGTCGGGCCATGACCCACTCCGTTAAGCACGGCGCCTGGAACACTTCGCGATCACGCGAGGACCAGGCCGGTCCACCCGTTTAGTGTCATGCCCGTCACAAACATGGAGTTGACCCATGCTGATGTCGGAATGGTTCGGGAAATTGAGATTAAGGAATAGAGATTCAAGAATCTAACCAATCGCTGCGACCGAGGGCGGGCCGTTGTCCTATCCATGCGCTCGCCTCGGCTCATCTTGTTCTCGTTAGGCCTGGTCCCGTGGACAGCCATGGAAATTAATGGTGCGAAATAAAGAGCATGGTCTTCGCGATCAAAGCCGAGGTTAGCGATCCGTGGGCGAAAACTTTCGCGTTTCGCGCGCAGAAGACCATGTATGGTGGCAAGCACATCGCCAAAGGCGATACGATTTTCGTCTTCGCGAGCGAGAAAGAAGGCGGGCCAGGCCTCATCGCGAGCGGCGTCGTCACCTCGGCCAAAGCGATTTCACAAAAACGCGGGATTGCCCGGCAAACGCCGCGAGTGAGCATCACCGTCAGACTCACCGCGCGCGCGAAGCGGCGACTGGGGCGGAGCGGGCTCAGACTTTTTTCCGGCTGGAACGACGGTCGACCCGAGACCGAGCTCAATTTCAAATTCTATCGTCAGGCAACGAACAAGATCGTCGGTATCTCGGAGGAAGCGGCAGCATTTCTCGCCGGATTCTTTTGATGCAGCCAATTCGATATGAGCAGGAGCGGCCTCTCGTGCCGTCGCACGAATTTTGAAGGCTTTCGACCCGGCTGCGGCTCGAGTTTTTAGCTGAGTAACAGTTCCTTCGCTTCGAGGAGGCCGGGTTCCAGATGATTGGCGTGTCTTGATCTCGTTAGGCATTAATGCGTGTGACCAATGTGCACGCGGATGAGGAGCTCTGCGCCTACACGCTGAGTTATGGTGACCCTAAACGGGATTCATTACGCCCGAATGGTCGGGCAGTAAGGCAGCGACGGGCGGACGTTACAGGTGTTGGTTCGTCCAGCTCCCGGCCTAACGCTTTCCCGTGAGCTGCGGGCTGCCGGTTAGGCGAAAGGCAGGTTTGCTTTGATCCGCTGCACGTCCGTCTTATGCACGACGGCGGAGCGGGCGAGCTGGCGCTTACTCTTTGCGTTCTTGGCGGAAAGCAAATGCCGGCGCTTGGCGTGGGAGCGCAGCACTTTCCCGGTCGCGGTGATCTTGAATCGCTTGGCGACTGCTTTTCTGGTTTTGCTGCGCGCGATCGGCTTCGGCATAAGGCGCGGAAGATAAGCGCGGCCTGCCGGAGTGACAACCGATTTTGTCGTTTACGGCGGAGGCATTCGAGCCAAGGTTCTGCGATGGAAAATGAATCGCCGGCGGGTCCGCGGGTTGTGATCATCGGAGCCGGTTTCGGCGGCTTGGAGGCGGCAAAGCATCTCGGCAACAAGCCTGTGTCCGTGACCGTGATCGACCGCACAAACCATCATCTTTTCCAGCCGCTTCTCTATCAAGTGGCGACGGCGGCGCTTTCGCCGGCAGATATCGCGGCGCCGATTCGCGGTGTGCTGGGTAAGTACGAAAACATCGAGGTGGTGCTGGGGGAAGCGCAGGCGATCGATCTTGAGCCGCGATGTGTGCGAACGGGCGAGCGTCCGATTCCTTATGATTATCTCATCCTCGCGACCGGCGCGCGTCATTCCTACTTCGGCCATGATGAATGGGAGAAACTCGCGCCCGGCCTGAAGAGCCTGGAGGACGCAATCGAGATTCGGCGCCGCATTCTGATGGCGTTCGAGTTTGCGGAGAAGACGACAGACCCGGCGGCACGGGCGGCGGCGATGAATTTCGTCATCATCGGCGGCGGACCGACAGGAGTGGAAATGGCGGGCGCGATTGCCGAGATCGCGCGCGAGACGCTGGCGAAAGATTTTCGTCACATCGATCCCTCGACGGCGCGTGTCATTCTGGTCGAGGGCGACAAGCGGGTGCTCTCGGCCTACCCGGAGGATTTGTCGGCCAGCGCGCTCAAACAATTGCAGGAACTCGGGGTGGAAGTCATCACCGGGACGCACGCGACAAACCTGAGCGAGAATGGGCTCGAGGTAGCGGGGAAATTCATTCCCTGCCGAGTGAAAATCTGGGCGGCGGGCAACGTGGCCTCCTTTGTCGGGAAAACGTTAGGCGTGCCGATCGATCGGGCCGGACGTGTGATCGTGCAGGACGACCTCACCATTCCCGGACATCCGGAAGTGCAGGTGATCGGCGACCTCGCCCATTTCACCGACACAAAAGGCAAGACCCTCCCGGGGATATCGCCGGTCGCAATCCAGGAGGGGCGGCACGCGGCGCAGAACATTCTGCGGATGATCAAGGGCGAAAAGCCGCAGCGCTTTTGTTATTGGGACAAGGGCAGCATGGCGACCATCGGCCGGAACCGCGCGGTGGCCGATCTGAATTTCATCCACTTGAGCGGGTTGCTGGCGTGGTTGGCGTGGATCTTTGTGCACATCCTCTACCTCGTCGGGTTTCGGAACCGCATTGCAGTCCTGTTCCAATGGGCGTGGGCCTATCTCACCTTCAACAAGGGCGCCCGGCTGATCACTCGCAATTTCCGAGCCGAGCAACGGCCACCGGTGTGAAAACGTCGCTCAATCACGACCCACTCACGCGATGAAACATGCGCTGCCGCACTTTCGCATCGCAATCGTGGGCGCGGGTGCGATTGGGCTTTATTACGGCGGCAAACTGGCCCGCTTCGGGCGCGACGTGCATTTCCTGCTGCGGAGTGATTACGATCCGGTCCGCAAACACGGTCTGCGCATCCGCAGCAAAGGCGAAAACATTTATGTGCCTAACGTTTGCGCCTATCGTTCGACCTGTGAGATTGGACCAAGCGATCTGGTCCTTGTCGCGGTCAAAACAACGACGAACGGCGATCTTCCGCCGCTCATCGCGCCGTTGTTAGGCGAAAAGACGATGATCCTGACCTTGCAGAACGGGCTCGGGAACGAAGAGTTTCTCGCCCGGCATTTCGGCGCCGCACGCATTCTCGGCGGGCTTTGTTTCATTTGCCTGACCCGCAGCGCACCGGGCGCGGTCGAACAGTTCGGTTCCGGGCGAATGATGCTCGGCGAATTTGCCGGGCTGCCGCAGCCGCGGACGCACGATATCGCCTGGGAGTTCAAGCGTTGCGGTGTGGTTTGCACGGTCGTTGCTGACCTGGCAGCGGAACGTTGGCGCAAGCTCGTCTGGAACATTGCGTTCAATGGCCTAACGATCACGAGCGGCGGACTGGACACCGCCAGCTTGCTCGCGCGCGACCATCTGCGGATGCAAGCACTCAGCCTGATGCAGGAAACGATCGCAATCGCAAATGCCTGCGGGCACAAACTGCCGAGCGCACTGGCCCTCGAGCAGATCAAGCGGACGCAAACGATGGGCGCATACAAGCCTTCGACCTTGCTCGATTACGAAGCTGGCAAACCGCTCGAGCTCGAAGCGATCTGGGGCGAGCCGCTGCGCCGCGCTCAGGCGGCGGGAGTGAAAGCGCCGCATCTCGAGCAACTTTATCACGAACTGGTCGCGCTGGATGATGGCAGTCGCAGAGGATGATGTCTCCCGGTCCGCCGCAGGTATTCGTGCACAACCGCCAGCGCAAGATCCTGCTCGACGAGTCTGCGCTGCAAGATTTTGCGCGCCGCGCGCTGCCCTTGTGCGCAAAGGAAAGGGGCAGTGGCCTAACGAATTTGCAGGAAGTGCACGTGATCCTCATCTCAGATCGAAGAATGAGCGCGCTGCATCGTCGGTTCATGCAGATCACCGGCCCGACTGACGTGATTACTTTCGATCATGGCGAGATCTTTATCAGCGTCGAGACCGCGAGACGCCAAGCCCGGAGCTACAGAAAGTCGTTAGGGCACGAACTCCGCCTTTATCTCGTCCACGGCTTGCTCCACCTGCGCGGATTCGAGGACGCGACCCCGGCGGCGCGGCGGCGCATGGAGCGGGCCCAGGAGCATATCGTTAGGCAAGCCTCCACCTGAGTCGGATGAGCAGGACGGGAGGAGACGTTGCCTTGCGACTGCGGCATGGTATTTTTCGTTATGCTTCGGCCGGACGGCTCCTGGAAATTTCGCGGCCAGCGCTGAGCTGGGAATCGCGGCCGCGGCTCTTTCCATGCAAATGTTTCCGCAGATTTACGCCGCCCTCGAAAGTCCAACAGTCACCGAGAAAACGAAAGAAAAGGAAGCACTCGACCTACCCTGGAACGTGGTCGTGCATAACGATCCGGTGAATTTGATGAGCTACGTGACGATGGTGTTCCAAAAAGTGTTCGGCTATCCGCGGGAAAAAGCGGAAATGCACATGCTCGAGGTCCACCACAAGGGGCGTTCGATTTTGTGGAGCGGGGTGCGGGAACGGGCGGAATTGTTTGTTCAGCAGTTGCACGATTATCTCCTGCTCGCCACAATCGAGCGGACGAATTGAGATGGAGGTTTCCTGTAAGAACGGCGCACTCGAGATCACTGAAATTGATCCGTTTCTCGCCGAACTCTTGCGTCAGATCCCAGGGAGCGCGAAGCCGGATGGAATCACGGCGGCGGAAGAGCGCATCTTCAGCGCGCCGGCCGGGCCTAACGAGAAGGAATTTTGCGCCGAGTGGAAGCTCTACGTCGAGCCCGGACTGCGCAAGCATTTCCAGGATGCGACGGAACTGGTCGAGGCGGACCTGCGCCAACTTCAGCCTAACGAGAAGCCATTCGCCAATCGCACCCTGCGCATCCCGCGCGAGCATTCCGAGTCCTGGCTCAATGCGCTGAACCAGGCCCGCCTGACGATTGCCGCGAAGTATGACTTTACCGAGGCGGAGCTGTGCGATCATTATCGCTCGCCGATCGGCTCGCGCCGCGACCTCGGGCTTTTCCAGATCAATTTTTATGGCTTTGTGCAGGAGTTTATCCTGCGCGACATGGAATGCGCGGAGAAGCCCGATGCCTAACGACTTGGGTCTTCCTGCCTTCGTTCCCGCACCATTTTCATGAGCCGTTCCTTGAGGGCATCGGAGGATTTCGCCGGCCGCAGACTTAAGGCGAAGGCTTCGTGCAGACGGTAGCACTCGGTGATGAAATCTTCCGCCTTCTGCCCGAATTTGCCGCGCGCTTCCTCGAATTCGCGGGTCTCGACATCGTCAAGCGCTCCGATGACGTAAAGACGCGCCCGGTTCTCGAATTCTTTAAAGCTCATCCTTCAGTTCTTTAAGGCCGTCGTAGATTTTCTTCAGGCCTAATTCGAGGCGTGTCTTGACAGTCCCTAATGGAGTATTCGTATGAGCGGCGATTTCGCGCTGACTCATGCCGCGAAAAAATGCCAGATCGATCGCCTGTTGCTGGGCCACGGGCAGGCTGTTGATGACTTTGCGAATGAGAACGCGGGTATCGGAGAAGGTGATTTCCTCTTCCGTGGTGTTGTGCACCCACGCGTCGGGCTGCTGCTCGGTTTCGTTTTGCAGGCGCTCGCCGGCGCGGAGATAAGCCTGCTTCTTACGCAGCCCATCGATCGCGCGGCGCCGAGCGAGGGTCACCATCCAGCCCAGCGGTTTTCCTTTTTTCGCGGAAAAATTCTTCGCCTGGTTCCACAGCTCCATGAAAATTTCCTGGAGCAGGTCGTCTGCCTCGGCCTCGTTATGCACGACCCGCAGGATGAGGGCCTTGATGATGCCGTTATAGCGGTCGTAGAGTTTGGAAAGCGCGTCCGGATCCTCGCGCTGGATGCCCTGCATCAATTCCAAATCCGTCGGCTCGCCCGGCGCAAGCTGGGGAGTAACGGCGGGCAGCCGAGCACCCGGGCTGTCGGGGTCGGGATGGAGCGAGAGTTTCGATCGGCGCGGCATCGGCGGGCAAAAAGAGAGAACATGTACGGCGGGTCGAGAACTGCGTCCACCGTGATTTCTGCGCAATCAAGCGATCGAGTGCGCCGCCGCGTGTCTCGCCTAACGAGTACAGCGGCCCAATCGGCGAGATCAAGCGCGGCTATTTTCGCCCGGCGAAATGCAACGTCTCGAGAATATCGCTCCGCAGGCTGAGAAACTCGTCGCTGCTCCGATCGCGCGGCCGGGCGAGATCGACCGGGATGATCTGTTCGATCTTGCCCGGGCGCTGCGTCATGATGACGATGCGCTCACTCATGTAGATGGCTTCATCGATATCATGGGTGACAAAGAGCATCGTCGTGCCGCGCGCCTGCCAAAGGCGCAAAACTTCGTCCTGCATCCGCATGCGGGTAAAGGCATCGAGCGCGCCTAACGGCTCGTCGAGCAGCAGGATCCTGGGACGATTGATGAGCGCGCGGGCGAGCGCGACCCGCTGCGCCATGCCGCCGGAAAGGTGGTGGGGAAAAGAATTGGCAAAGGATTCGAGACCAACAAGGCGCATGAATTCATCCACCTCGTGGCGGTTCTCGCGCAAAACACCGCGCGCCACCAGCCCGGCCTCGATGTTGCGCCGCACCGTCAGCCAGGGAAACAAACTGGGATCCTGAAAGACAAGACCACGTTCTGCGCTCGGTCCGGTGATCGGTTGGTTGCCAATCAAGATCTCGCCACTGCTCGGAGCGATGAGACCGGCGGTCATCCGAAGAAGGGTGGATTTTCCACAACCGCTCGGGCCGACGATCGACACCAGCTCGCCGGGTGCGATCGAGAGCGTGACGTCGGAAACCGCGACCGCTCCTGGAGTGGCGCCGCCATCGAGGGAAGTGAACTCTTTCCAGACTCGCCGAATTTTCAGCCCGGCTGCTTCATCGATGCGCTTCTCGGCCGGGGCGCTTACCATTTAATCGCACCTTTTTGCCAGACAAGGACGCGATCACGCAGCTTGAAGAGCAGTGTCATGATCGTCGAAAAAATGCCGCCATGATTACCAACATTTCGTTAGAGGCAACACTCTTTTCAGCCTCACCTTTCTTGATGAATGAAAATTCGATCTCCGCCTTCCTCCCGAACGCTCCCAGATTTGCCTTCCGTAAGAGGAACCTCCTCTTAGGTTAAGAAATCAAACTTGAAAATTCAACCATAACCTTCGATTACGAACACGTTTTCGATCGCCGGCGATTCACCCTCGCGACTTTTTTGAGGGCGGAGCGATCTCTAAAAAGACAAGATCACCTCAAACCCACAGGTAATCATATCGACATAGGGAATCTTGAAGGCCGGGTGCAGCTAAGCGAACTTGGAATTTTCCACCGGATCGCCAGCCTAACGATGAAGAAAATCGGGCGGGAGTTAAGGTAGACTTAGGGCTGAGGCACGATCGCCCGTCAGAATCGATATTTTACAGATACAGCTACGAACCGGCCCGGCTCAGGGATCCGTGCGCCCACGGGCACGTCGCTATCGAGGACTTGGTTGATCCCAGCGAGGTGTTCCACATAGCGCCGGTCGAACACGTTTTCTACCGACAGACTGACGTCGAGGTGCTCGGCAAAGGTGTAACCCGCGCGAAGGTTGAGCACGGCGAACCCGGGGCTGGTCAGCTCGTCATTGACGACGGCGACATCGTGCTGCGGCGCGGCCCAGGCCAGCTCCAACGCGCTGCGCCATCCCTGCCAATGTTGCTCGAAGCTGACGGTGCCGTGCAACGGGGCGATGCGGTAGAGATTATCGCCGTTATCGCGATCGATCCCGCGCACGTAGCTAAGCTGTCCGCGCAGAGTCAGTAACTTGTTAATGTCATAATGAACCTCGCCATCGACGCCATAAAGGTCGGCACGATTGATGTTCTGATATTGCAGGACGACCGTATCGAAGAAGACGCGGTCGATCGGCGCGCCCTGGATGTAGTCACTAACGAAGTTATAGAAGGGTGTGACCTTGAGCCCCCAACCCTCGCCGTGCCAGTCGCCGGTTAGGGCAATCTGGTGCGACACCTCGGGGTCGAGGTCGAGATTGCCCAGATAGAAACGTCCATCAGAAGCGCCGGAAGCAAAAGAGAATGGTGTAAAGAGATAGCGTTCGAGGATACTGGGTGAGCGGGTCTTGCGGGCAAAGGCCAGCTCATAACTCTGATAGCTGTCGGGTGTGAAGCGGAGGGAAGCCATGGCGTCGATGTTGACGTCGGTCATGTCACGCGAGTGAGAGTTAAACGCAGCGGCGTCGGCCGCGGAGTCCGGGTAAAATTGCGTGACTGGATCGGCGTCACTCCAGACGGTGTCATTCCGCAGACCAACCAGGGTAGTCCAGTGGTCGCTCCAATCTTTCTGCCACTCAAAGTAAACGCCGAGCCGGGAGCGGGTGGCGTTGTTGATGTCCTCCTGGCTTGTGCCGCCGCTAAGGTCCTTCTCGAAGGCATCGAAGCGGTTCCAGTGAAAGTCCAACCCGGTCCTAAAAGTGTCGCTTTCGCGCGGAATAGTAACACCTACTTTACCACTCAGGTCGTCACTCTGGCTCGGAGCTACGAATGGGAAGCCCATTACTTCCGGCATACCCATGCTAGTGAGAGCCCGCAGGGAGAAGTTATCCATCAGGTGATAGGTGCTGTTAAAGGCAATACGGCTGTCGAGTTGGCCAAAGGAGTAATCGCCCGTCTGCCGGATGCCTGCGAACCAACTGTCGTCCTTGATCATGTCCATCGGCTGCGCCGGGGCAGCGGCGTCGCGCACGCGTGTGATTCCGCCGAAGGCTTCAAAGACGCCGCCAAGAAGCCGTCCGGCGATTTGACCCTCGTGCTGTTGATATTCTCCAAACCCGCTGTCGCGCACCCGGCCATCGGGGATACGCACATCGTCAGCGGTCGCCCAGTAACCATTATAGGAAGCGCTCCAATTCTGGCCCGCTAAGGTGAGGTTGCCGTTCACCCCGGTGCCGTCATCGCTGCCGCGATAGAAGGAGCCAAGGTCACCCGACCAAAGCGTGCGCGCATTGGAGGAAAAAGCAGGCGCTTTCCGGTCCGCCAGAACGATGCCGCCGATGTTATCGCCACCGAGGCTGACTGGTGTAATTCCCGCCAGCACGGTGAGAGACTGGAGGGCGGAAGGCGCTATGTCGAGCAGCGGTGGGTCCATGTGATTCGGACATGCCGGAGTTATCTCCATGCCGTTGACTAACACCTTTACGCGATCATCGCTCAGGCCGCGCAACTGGACGATGCCGCTGAGCCGTCCGTTCCGAACCACCGCCGCGCCGGGAGCTTCTTTGAGCAGCGCAGCGCTATCGGTGGCGCTCGCTTCTAGCTCAGGTGTGGGAGTGACAATGGTGGCTCCTGGGATTGGCTGGCCGGTTACAACGATGGTTAGAACTTTGCTTGGGGTAGCGGTTGGAGATGAATCAGGAGATTGGGCCCAGGCAGAAAGCGTTGGAACCGCGAAAACCAACGCCGGCAGGGCGATTTTCTTGTAAGTGGTAAAATTGGATTTCATTGAACTGAAAAGTGGGTGTTGTAACTCCCTGATAACTCCGATCCAGCCAGCGCGTGCAGCGCTGCGGCGCAAAAGCTCCAGGATTGTTTTCTAATCTCCGGGCGTTCATGACCCTGGCTGATTTCAGTTCATGGCGCAGACGGAGGGTTTGGCTTGAGCTATCAAGCAACCCTCGGCGGCGGTTTTGGCGGGGCGTTTGGAAAGTCGACGTGGCGCGATGGAACGAATGCTACATGCGCGACAACCACAGGGATGAAAAAAATGAGAGCGTTGGATTCGAGGAGAAACTCGGGCTGCTGCACTTCGCTAAGAGTTAGCGGCTTCTTGTGGTCGCTGTTGAAGCCGTCGCGGATCTTCGGGCAGAGCGAACAGGCATAACGTTCGTCAAAGGTCTTCTTCACCGCCGCTCCCAGGGAATCTTGCTCGGCGAATTCGAATAACATCCGTGTATAGGCGATCGATTGAAGCATCGCCCAGTGTCCGCCGGCAGAGATGAAAATTGCCAGCAGGCAGCTCGTTGCCCCGGTAAGATAAAGCAGCCGCCTCCCGCGCCGAGCGCCGCGGGCATACAGGCTCGGCATCAGTCGCGGCAAATGGCGAGAAACTCTCATTGGAAGGCAGGTTGATTCATTGGTCACCTACCTGCCGGCTTCAGGTCGAGTAAAGACTGTGAAGGCGAAACAGACGTGTTCAAGGGTGGGCGAATTTCTGCGGCAAAAAGACTTACGCACAGGCGGGCCAAGGCCAGGCAGCAAGGGATGCTTCATGTCGTTAGGCCGCTAGCTATTGTTAGAGCGAGCGGATCGCAGCAAAACAATTAGTGAGTGTTGCCGGCCAATGGTTGCCCGGCGAAGTGCATCGTTTCGAGGATTTGTCCCCGCAGATGAAGGAATTCATCGCTCCCACGATCCCGTGGCCGGTCGAGTTCGACGGAAATGATTTGTTCGATCCTTCCCGGGCGTGGAGTCATGATGATGATTCGGTCACTCATATAGATCGCCTCATCAATATCGTGTGTGACGAAGAGCATCGTGGTGCCGCGGGCACGCCAGAGCCGAAGCACTTCGTCCTGCATTCGCATGCGGGTAAAAGCATCGAGCGCTCCGAGCGGCTCGTCGAGGAGGAGGACCCGGGGGTGATTGATCAAGGCGCGCGCGAGTGCGACGCGTTGCGCCATGCCACCAGAGAGGTGGTGGGGGAAAGAGTTGGCGAAAGCCTCCAACCCGACGAGGCGCATGAACTCATCGGCTTCCTGCTGCATGTGCCGAAGCACGCCGCGTGCAACGAGCCCTGCCTCGATATTGCCGCGTACACTGAGCCAGGGAAAAAGACTCGGGTCTTGAAAGACGAGGCCGCGTTCGGCGCCCGGTCCGGTGATTGGCTCGGCTCCGATCGAGAGTTCGCCGGTTGTTGGCGGTGTTAGCCCCGCGATCATGCGCAAAAGAGTCGATTTGCCACAACCGCTGGGGCCGACGATGCAGACCATCTCTCCCGCCTTCACCGTGAGTGAAACATCATTGAGGGCAAGCGCGCCGGGAGTTATCCCGCCGTCGGCCGAATCGAATTGCTTGCTGACGTGCCAGACTCTGATCGAGGCGGCCTCGCTGCTCTCAATCTTGCTATCTCCAGTTAGTGCTACCACTTGATTGTTCCCTTCTGCCAGACAAGCACCCGATCACGTAACTTAAAGAGTAGCGTCATGATGGTGGAGAAGAACGCCGCCATGATAATGAGCGCTCCGTAGACTTTGCCATACTCGGCCCAGCCCTGGGCCCAACTCACATACCAACCGAGACCGGACTTAACTCCGACTTCTTCCGCAACAACGAGAGTCAGAAAGGAAGTACCCAGCCCCATAAAGAGACCGATGAAAATATTCGGCATCGCTGCAGGAATAGCCACACGGAATATGAGATAGAGTCGATTCGCGCCCAGAGTACGGGCAACATCGAGATAGGAGGTACGGGTGTTCGATATCCCAGATGCAGTCAGCATGGTAACTGGGAACCAAACCGCGAGGGCGACCAAGCCCATGGCCGAGAACAAGGCCGAGGGCGCCACGACCATGGCGAGCGGAATCCACGCCGTCGCCGGGATCGGGCCGACGATCTTGAGCAAGGGCATGCCCCAATAACGCGCGTGCGGGAACCAGCCGATCGTCACGCCAGTTATGAGCGCAATGACGGTTCCAATCGCGTAACCGCTTAGGAGCAGGGCCAGGGAGTGCCATGTGCTGTCAAAGATGAGTGCGCGATCGTTCACGATTGAGCTCACAACCGCCTCCGGGCCGGGGAAGTAAGGCAGAGGCATGAGTGCCAGGCAGCAGGTGATTAATTCCCATATCCCGGTCGTAAGGGTCGCGATGCCCAGAATGGGGCACATATGTCGCATCCACTTGCGCACCCGGAGAGAGAAGGGGCAGAGTGCAATCAGGAGAATGCCAAAGCCCAGCATCGCGAAAAGCAGGGTCGGGAAATAGTGACTTGTCGGCACGGGCTCCCTCTTAGGGATGAAATAGTGTATCCCGAGCGAGATCAAGGCCCCGACAGGTATCGCGAGAAGAGTTTGTGGCCGGTAACGCGCTTCTGCCGTCGGGACGGACTTTGACAGAGAAGCAATACTCTGGCTTTTAGTGACTGCCGGGGCTTCCGGCACGGCTTCTTCGATGCTAGTGCTCATTTCTTGACAACAGTATCTTTGGGTTGACATGGGGCACCGTTCGGATCGGACATGTTAGGCGCTTCCTGATCCGGTTGGTCGTACATTTTTCTGGCGCAGCAAGCATCCTGAACGTCGCTTAGGATGAGCTTTGCGTAGAGTTTGATGTCCATGTTGGGGTCAACCTGGCCGCCGGGCACTTTTTCTACCTGAACGGTTTTGATCCATTCGTCAGTCACACCATCAAGGTGCTGAAACGCTTTCTTGGCCAACGCGTCCGTGTCGGTATTTGGTGAAAGCATGTTCGCCTGACGCATTTCCCGCGCCGCGGTGTAGAGAGTTTCCTCGGCCTTCTTCACGGAGGGAATGTACTTCAGACGAGAGAGCGCGATCGTGTTCAGTTCGACCGTGGAAGCGAGATATTTCTTATCCACCGCCAACTGCGCCGCAGCCTTCGGGTTTTCCTGCACCCATTTGGCGCCTCTTAGAATCGCGCGTGTCGCTCGCGCTGCGCTGTCGGGATTGGCATCAACCCATTTGCCATTGGCAATGACCTCGCAGCAATACTCATTGCCATAAGGAGGGTCCGTGGCCTCGTCCATTCCCTCCACATTGCGGGCAATACCTTGCGAAATTAGTAATGTGCCAATTGGCTCAGCGTCAGCCACAGCATCGACTTCTCCCTTTTTCAGCGCCAGGCCGAGTTCTCCGGCCGGATAAACTTTCCAAGTGATGTCCTTACCAGCATCAACCCCATGAGTCCCAAACACTCGATTGGCAAACACGAATGGCGGTGTCCCCATCCCCGGAACTCCGATCCGTTTTCCTTTCAGATCTTGGATTTTGTGGATCGGACTATCGACGCCCGTCTGGACGCGCAGACAGCCTGTGTGCACGCCGCCGAGGAAGCGGACATCAAGACCCTGTTCGATTGGTTTCATGAAATACATCACGAGGTGGTGCGTAATGTCATAAGCGCCAAGCGCGAGGTTATCCTTGTATTGCGCCCACGAGCATTTCACCAACTCCGGTTCGAGCCCTTCGTCCTTAAAAAAACCTTTTTCGTAAGCGGTGTAGATCGGCGCCTCACAAGTGAGGCCGATGAAGCCGATTTTCACATGTTTGGAATTAACGACTTTGACTTTTGACGCTTTCTTTCCGCAACCGGCGAGAAGCGTGGCGCAAAGGAGCACGGTGAGAAGCTTTGTGGTTTTCATAGGATGGAATTCCGGTCAAAGTTTCAACAATAGAACAATAAAATTAATTTATGGAAGAAAAAAATGCAGTCTCTTGTCATCCTCCTTGTCTTCTCAGCAATTTCCGGGCAACCTTCGCAAGGAAAATGACGCATGACCCCTTGGAGATCCGCCACCTGCGCTACTTCCTCGAAGTAGCCGAGGCGGGTAGCTTCAGTCGCGCCGCCGATCGCCTTGGGCTCTCCCAGCCGAATATTTCTCAGCAGATGCGGGACCTTGAGACGACTCTGCGGGTGGATCTTTTTCAGCGCCGCGGCAAGCGCATCCTGCTCACTTCTGCTGGGCAGATCTTTCAGGAGCACGCCCACGCCATCTTGCGTCAGATCGAAAACTTTCTCCAGGAGCTCACGGTCGAGCCCGGCCAAATGCGAGGATCACTCCATGTCGGAGTCGTCCCAATTCTCAATGTCGCCCTGATGCCGCCATTGCTCGGAATGTACGCGGCGACTCATCCGGCGGTCAGCCTAACGGTCGAAGAAATTTCCTCGACCGAGATCGAGACTGCCATTGAAGAAGGTCGCATGGATGTGGGCCTGGGTTTCCTCACCCGCCACTCACCGCGCTTAGCCTACGAACGGCTTTGCAACGATCAATTCGCGCTCATTGTTTCCACTCAGCATCCGTGGGCCAACCGCTCCTCCATTGAGCTCAGGCAACTGCACCAGCAGCGCATCCTGCAGCTTCCGGAGACCTTCGTTATGCGACGGATGAGCGACGCCATCTGTCGCCAGCATCAGGTCCGGCCGCGCATCATCGCCGAGATCAACGCCATCGAGACCCTGCTCCGCTCGCTTCGTCCCTTGAAAGCGGCCGCGCTCATGCCCAAAATCGCACTCCACGATACCCGTGGGCTCGTCGCCATTCGTCTGAAGGGGAAAAATCTCGCGCTCGAGATCGGGCTCCTGCGCCTGGTCGATTCCGGCACGAGCATGGCGGTGCAGGAGTTCACCAACCTGGTCCGCGCGACCGTTCCGTTAATGATCCGCAAAATGAGCGCCGAGCGTGCTAGCTTTTCGTTAGACCGCGAATCACCGAGCCAATCACGGCCCCCGCGCCGACCTCGGCGACCTCGGTCTTGACCCCCGGCAAATAGGGCGCGAGCGCGTGGGCAAAATTTGCCACCGTCAGCGTCTGCAACCAGACGCGCCCGGGTCCGGTGAGGGCGGCGAGGAAAATTCCATCGCCGCCGAAGAGCATGTTGCGAATGCCGCGAATTCTCGTGATCTCAAAACGCACGCTCGCGGCGAACATTCCGACGTGCCCGGGATGAACCCGCAGGGTTTCGTTAGGCGCGAGATCGGAGGTGACGATCTCGCCGCCCAGCTCGATAAAGGCCTGGCATTGCCCGGCCAGTTTTTGCAGGAGAAACCCTTCTCCGCCGAAGACCCCCGCGCCTAACGACTGCTGAAATCCCACGCTCAATTCCACCCCGGGCGTGGCGCAAAGGAATCCGTGGCGGTGGATGAAGTAGGTCTGTTCCGGGGAAACGTCCACCGGCACGATGGGCCCGGGTAATTTCGTCGCAAACGCCACCGTCCCGGGGCCGCCGCGGGCCCGGTATTCGGTCATGAAAAGCGAGCCGCCGCCGACCACGCGCTTGAATGTGCCTAACAATCCTCCGCCCCCGCCAAGCTGCGTCGTTGTCGTCAGGTCGATCGTGCTCGTCATCCAGGAAAGCTCGCCCGAGACGGCGATGATCCGTTCCTCGGGTTCGAGCTGCATTTCGAGCACCGGCATCGTGCTTCCGATGATTTGATGTTGCATGACCGGACTTATCTGCGCGGAGGGCGCCGACTGCAAAGCCCCTCGGACCCGCCGCCAAAAAACGCCAAGCAAATGCCAAGCGAAGCCGAGCCGCTTCGTGCCCGAAGCCTTTAATTTGTGGCATGGAAAGGCAATCGTTTCTACTGCGCAACAACTTCGAGCACGAACTTCTGGCGGTGGTCCCAGACCTCGATCTGGCCATCGAGCGGGAAGGCGAGGCGGCAACTTGCGACCAGTGGGGCCACGTCTGCTCCGCCGCGCCGGATGTCGCCTGCTGCGGAAAATCTGAACGCGCCTGCCGCAGCCTCGCGGACGATTTGCCTAACGACTAACGAAAGATCCAGGGAAAGAATGATCCGCTGCGCCAGCGCGCCAGCCTCCAGCAAAGATCACCGCGCCTAACGACACCACGAGATTCTGCCGGATTCCTTTCCTCAATCTGCCCGCGCGGAATGCGTCAGCAAGCGCATCCGCGCGCCCTGCAGCCGCTCGAGCATCACCTGGCTCATGCGCTTGAAAAGCTCGAAGCCTAACGAGGGGTATTTGGCGCAGTATTCGCGCAGGATCGTGCCATAGAAGAAAAGCGCCGTCGTCGGCTCCGTCGCGCGGGCATCGAAGTGCCACACATAAGGCGGAAAGAGCCACGACCAGCCAACCAGCCGGCCCGGTCCGACCTCCTCAATCACGACCGAGTCTCCCTGCGGATCGAGCGCTTCGAGCGCGACCCTGCCCTGTTCGATAAGGTAGAAACGGTTTGCGAACTCACCCTGCCGGAACAGGTATTCGTCGGGCTGGAACGAGGTCGCCATCGCGCAATCGCTCAGGAGCTTGATGTGGTGCGGTCGCAGCCCGACCAGGAACGGATGCAGTTCCACCCGCTCCTCAAACGGGTCGCCGCTCTGTGGCTTGGGTAGTTCTGCCAGCTTAGATGAATTCATGTTCGTTCTCCCGTACGACGAAGACCGCGCAAGGGGCGGTGCGCACGACCCGCTCGGTCGTGCTCCCAATGCAGAAATGTTTCCACCCGGTGTAACCGTGGGTTGCGATCACGATCAGGTCAGCCTCGATTTCCCTCGCTGCTTCGACGATTTCGTGAGCGGCAAGACCATTGCGAACGAGTGTTTGGACGGGCGTAGAGTCGTTCCTGAGATTCTTTTGGGCTAACTGCTGGAGCCGATGCTCCGCTTGCTCGAACTCCTCCTCGCTCGCCGCCAGATCGGGCGCCACCTCTTGGAAGACACCCGGCGCGATCCTCTGCACGGCATGCAGCAGCGTGATCTCGGAGCCGAAACAACGCGCCAAGACTCGCGCGTAGTCGAGCGTTTGTTGCGAGGCGAGAGAAAAATCAACCGGAACGAGAATCCTTTTTAGCCGTGAGCTGATCTCCCGCGGTTGCCGGCGAGTGATGGTTTGCATCTTGCGAAGGTAAAAGAACGAGCAAGGGACTGCTGCGCAGCCTTTGCGAAATATCGGGCGTTTTTTGTCGAATCAAATTTGAGCAACTGGCGCTCGTGGCCTAACGAGTGAGAGGCGCTTCACGACAAACTGCTTGCAGTGCCGAGCGGGTTGCGGAGCTTAACGCGCAAATTCGGAAAAATGGCTGGCGCGAGCGAAAACGAGGCGGAAGTGAATGCCAATCGCGAACTCGTCGACCGCTTGCGGCGGTCGAAACTCTTTCGCGATTACGAGCGTGTTTTTGGCGAGGCGACCGGACTTCCGCTCGCCTTGCGCCCGGTCGAGTATTGGCATCTCGCCCATCGCGGGAAACGCCACGAGAATCCGTTTTGCGCTTTTCTCGCAGAAAACCCAAAGAGCCTGGCCGTTTGTCTCCAGGCCCATGAAGACATGGTCCGGCGCACCGGCGATGTTCCAACCACCGTGACCTGTCCCTTCGGCCTGACGGAAACGGCGGTGCCGGTAAAACTTGGCGCGCGGACAATTGGTTATCTGCGCGTCGGGCAGATCCTGCGCCAAACGCCCAGCCGCGGCGATACCGCGAAATTGGCCGGGACGATGAACCGCATTGGGGTCCCTTTCACGGGCAAAATCCGGCAGGCTTGGGAAGACAACCCGGTCCTGCCACCGGAGCGTTACAAAGGGATCGTCAGGCTTTTGACCTTCTTTGCGGCTCAGCTCTCCAGCTTGAGCAATCAGCTGCTCGTCGAGCAGCAAAATCAGGAGCCGCTCCTGGTCATGCGCGCGCGGCAATACATCGATGCGCACAAGACCGAGGAAATTACGCTGCGCGATGTCGCGGCGGCGGCGGGGGCGAGCATCTTTCATTTCAGCAAAATCTTTCACAAGAGCACCGGCCTCACCTTTACGAACTATCTGGCGCGCGTCCGCGCAGAGGAGGCCCGCAACCGGCTGCTCAACCCGAATCGGCGCATCAACGAAGTGGCCTTCGACTGCGGGTTCCAGTCGCTCACCCAATTCAATCGCACCTTCAAGCGCGTCTTCGGCCAATCGCCGAGCGAGTTTCGCGCCGGGCTGCATTCCGGTCAGATAACGTCGTCGCGCCGGTCGGGAAAATAGCGCCGGCAAAGAAACGCAACGTTTTCCCAACCACCGACGGTCCGCCACGCGCCCGCTGCGGTGCGGGTGAGCGCGAGTCCCGAGCGGACGCCACTTGGTCGTTAGGCAGGAGCGCGCAATCGTCGCGATTGTGCAAGTAAGCGAGCGTTGCTAAGCCAATAAGGTGCATCAGTCTCAGGCGCCGAAGCTTTCCCGTCATTCAGCCGATTCGGCCGCGACCGCGCCGCCGGAGCGCACTGACCAGGTAATGCTCGAAGGACCGCATTCCCGGTTCGACGAATTCTTCACCCTCCTCCGAATTATGGCCGATTTCCTCCGCGGCTTCCGCGTCCTTCATTTCGTCGGGCCCTGTGTGACCGTCTTCGGCTCGGCGCGAATCAAGACTGACAGTGCTGACTATGAATTGGCGCGAAGAATGGGCGCCGGCATCGCGCGGCTCGGGTTCACCGTTATGACCGGCGGCGGCCCCGGGATCATGGAAGCGGCCAACCGCGGAGCGAGAGAAGCGGGCGGCTGCTCCGTCGGCTGCAACATCCGACTCCCGCATGAGCAGCGGCCTAACGACTATCTCGATCGCTGCGTCACGCTCTACTACTTCTTTGTTCGCAAGATGCTGCTCGTGAAATACTCCTATGCCTTTGTCGTCATGCCGGGCGGGGCGGGGACGCTGGACGAGCTGTTCGACGCGCTCACTCTCATCCAAACGGGAAAGATCAAAAATTTCCCGATCGTTGTCCTGGGCACCGCCTACTGGCGGGAATTGATCACTCTGCTCGAGAAGATGGCGCGGCTCGGGATGATTGCGGAAAGCGACCGGCGCCTGATCTTTGTCACCGACTCGGTGGAGAAGGCGCTCGCCCATATTCGCGAAAAGGCGATCGAACCGTTCGGACTCAGGCGCGTCGTTAGGCGGCATTTTCCCTGGCTGGGCGAGCAGGGATTGAAAACCGCCGGGTCATGAAACTGCACCCGCCGCAAGAGTGGGGAAGGGAGGTGCTGGGCGCTTTGCCTAACGAGCAGCGTTATCTCGTCGGCGTCTCCGGTGGTCGCGATTCGGTCGTTCTCCTGCACTGGCTGTTGTCGTTAGGCTATCGCCGCCTGATCGTCTGCCATTTCGAGCACGGGCTGCGTGGGCGGGCCGGGAAAGCCGATGCGCGTTTTGTCGCGGGATTGGCGAAGAAGTCCGGGCTCAAATTTGACCTCGGCTCGGCCGAGGTCGCTTCTCTCGCGGCAGAACGCAGGCAATCGATCGAAACCGCGGCCCGTGCCGAGCGGCTCCGCTTTTTTCAGACGGTCGCGCGCCGCCGCCGTTGCCGGACGATTTTCCTCGCGCACCATGCCGACGACCAGGTTGAAACGTTTTTGCTCAACCTTTTTCGCGGGGCGGGAGCTCGCGGCCTCGGGGCAATGCGACCGAGAACCAGAATTGGCCTGCTCGAAATCGTTAGGCCACTGCTCGCTCTCTGGCGTTCCGAGATCGACCGTTACGCGGCGCAACATCGTCTCAAGTTCCGCGACGACGCGAGCAACGAACAACTGCACGCCCGGCGCAATCGATTGCGGCACAAAATCATTCCTCAGCTGGAAAAAGAATTCGGGCGCGAGATCCGTCGGACGATCTGGCGGAGCGCAACGATACTCGCTGACGAAGAAGAGTTTCTCGAGACACAGTGCCCCGTCGCCCTAACGAATCACGACCAGCTGGCAGTCGCAGCCTTGGGCAAGCTCGCGCCGGCCTTGCAACGGCGAGTCATCCGGCAGTGGCTGCTCGGTCGGGGAGTCGCTGCAGTTGGCTTCGACGTTGTCGAGGCGGCGAGAAACCTCCTCAGTTCGGAAGTGCCGGCGAAGATCAACCTCTCGCGCGATCGACATCTTCGCCGTCGCGCCGGCAGGATTTTTATCGAGTGACGAGTTTGCCAATTGTCCTCCCGACCGTTCGAGAACGGCGAGACACCTCACGAGCCACTCTGAGCATTTGCGAGGTCCTTCGCTTTCGCTCAGGATGACAGCAAATCAATGGCCGTTCCAATTCGCGTTCGCTTCGCCCCTTCACCCACTGGTTACCTCCATATCGGCGGGGCGCGCACGGCGCTTTTCAACTGGCTCTTCGCCCGCCACACCGGCGGCACCTTCGTCCTGCGGGTCGAGGATACCGATCAATCGCGCAACACGGCCGAGGCGGCGCAGGCGATTTACGATGGGCTCCGGTGGCTCGGGCTTGAATGGGATGAAGGTCCGCAAGTCGGAGGAAATTTCGGGCCCTATTTTCAAAGCCAGCGGCACGAGATTTATGAGCGGCACCTCGCCAGGCTGCAAACTGCCGGTCACATTTTCGAAGACAACGGCGCGCTTCGCTTTCGTTCCCCGCGCGAACATGTCGTGGTCGACGACATCGTCTGCGGCAGGATCGAGTTCGACCTAACGAACGAAGAAACGCATCCCGACATGACCATCCGGCGCCCCGATGGTTCGTGGATTTTTCATTTCGTCAACGTGGTCGACGACATCGAGATGAAAATCAGCCACGTCATTCGGGGCGAAGATCATCTCTCGAATACGCCGAAACATATCGAGCTCTATCGCGCTCTCGGGGCCGAGCCGCCGCGCTTCGCCCACATCCCGCTCATTCTTAATCACGATGGCTCAAAGATGAGCAAGCGCGACAGCGGCGCGCGGATCAGCACCTATATCGAGGAAGGTTTCGTTCCGGAAGCGGTCCGGAATTATCTCTGCCTTCTCGGCTGGTCGCCGAAAGACGACCGGGAAAAGCTCGCGATTGAGGAAGTCGTTAGGCTGTTCGAGCTGGAGAAGGTCCATCGCAAAAACGCGACCTTCGATCTCACCAAGTGCACCTGGCTGAATGGCGAATACGTGCGCGAGTTGCCGGACGAACGCTTCTTTGCCCTCGCCCGAATCGCGCTCGCCCGCGCCGGCCTCGACACGAGCAAGTTTCCCGAGCCATACGTGCGCGCGGCGCTCGCCACGTGCAAAGGCAAATTCCGCATTTTCAGCGAACTGCCGGCCTACGGCGGATTCTATTTCAGCGACGAAATCCGCTATCAAGCCGAAGGCGTGGCAAAGCATTTTATGGCCGAGAACAAACCGCGCCTGCTGGCTTTACGTAACTCGTTCGCCAGCCTCGAAAACTTCGACGCGACCTCAATTGAAACGGCCTTGAAAGCAACCGCCGCTGATCTCGGCGTCAAGGTCGCGGCGCTCGTTCACCCGACGCGGCTCGCTGTCACTGGGAGCAACGCCGGCCCGAGCCTTTACCATCTGCTGGAAATCCTCGGCTGCCGCAAAGTGCTCGCGCGGATGGATGCCGCGCTGGAAATGTTTCCCGCCTGAGCAGTCTTACTCGTTAGGCAGGAAGGCGCACTGCCCGCGAGCGATGAGCAACGCCGTCATCAACGTCGACCTGCCGGGATTTGCCTAACGATCTTGCCGTGCCAGGCGAATCGCGTTAGAAAATAGCGGCGCGATTTCCGGAGGGGTGGTCGAGTGGTTGATGGCTCCGGTCTTGAAAACCGGCAGGGCGCAAGCCCTCGTGGGTTCGAATCCCACCCCCTCCGCCACTTC
>JAICXG010000156.1 GCA_025980625.1 Chthoniobacterales bacterium | reverse complement strand
CGTCGGGCAATTCGTTGCGATCGTCGGAGCCACGCGGGAAATGTTGGCCGAGCAGCTCGCCCGTCTGGTTAATCGCATGCACCACCGCGTCGGTGAAGTTTTCCGCTTTGAAGTGTTCCCGCATCGCGTCGACCAGCCGTTGCCAGAATTCATCTCCACCACGTTCGTGAATCCCGGTATCGCCGATCACGGCAAAGGTCTGTGAGCGCGGCGCGACGAAGATCAAAACGGCGTTGCGATCCCGGGTCGAGGTCATGCGGAGTTTTTCGAATTGTTTTTTCGCGGCGGCGAAGGCGTCGTCGACCTCGCCGCGCTGAATGAAGACTCGAATCTCACCGGAGGTTTTCGCCTCGGCGGCGCGGATTGCCCTAACAATGCGATCGTGCTCGAGCTTTCGCAGGAAATCCTTGGTGCGCATATTCGCCAGTTACCAACTCGACCCGGCGCCGCCACCACCGAAGCTGCCCCCGCCGCCGCTGAAGCCGCTAAAGCCGCCGCCGCCACCGCCGCTCGACCATCCTCCGCCGCCGCCAAACCCGCCGATATAAGGACCGCCCCAGCCGCTGTAGCCGTAGCCAGGCCGGCGCACCCGTCGCCGCAGGCTCATCATGATGATGAAGATCACGATGAGGAGAAAAATGATAGCCCCAGCCGGGAACGACTGCGCGCCGCCTCCGGCTTCGCGGCGAGTTTTGCCCGTCCCTTTGAATTCGCCGCGCGCCGCCTGCATCATCGCGGTAATCCCGGCTTCCAATCCACCGGCGTAATCGCCTTTCTTGAAATAGGGCGCGATGATGTTGTGCGTGATGTCCCAGCAGGTGGCGTCGGGGAGCGCGCCCTCCAGGCCGTAGCCAGTCTGGATAAAAATCTGGTGGTTCGCGACAAAGACGAAGAGAACCGCGCCGTTGTTGCGGCCCTTCTGCCCGACGCCCCATGTCTGCGCGATCCGCTGGGTGTAATCGGCGACGGAGGATTCGCTCTGCATCGTCGGGTAAACCGCAACCAGAAGCTGGTTGGAAGTTTCACGCTCGAATTGCGCCAGCTCTTCGTTCATCCGCAGGCCAGTCGGCTGATCGACCACGTGCGCGTAATCGTTGAAATAGCGGTCCGGCTTTGGCGGGATTGTTTCCGCCGCCGCAGAGAATGACGCCGCGCAAAGAAGCATCACAATGAGGCCGAAAGCGGCACCTGTTCGTCGCGCCGCCGGTGATTGATTGCGCATCAAATCTCGTGTGCCGGTGATTGCAGGCGCGAGTCCCCGCGCCGTCCTGCGGCGGCTCAGGATGACAAAGATTGCGGGCGCCACTCTCTCTATTACCGGCTACGGAGTGGGCGCCGCAGGGGTGGTGTTACCAGCCGGAGCCGGAGTCGGGTTACCGAAATTGAAATTCACCGTCGGCGCCTTTTCCGCCCCTGGCTCGGCGCGGAAATATGGCTTGATATGAAATCCCATCAGCCCGGCGTAAATCACCGTCGGGAAACTGCGCACGGCCGTATCGTAATCCTGCACCGCCTGATTGAAGGAACGCCGCTCGACGGCGATTCGGTTTTCGGTGCCTTCGAGCTGCGCCTGGAGTTGCTGGAAATTCGCATTCGCCCGCAGCTCGGGATAACGCTCCGCGACCACGAGCAAACGCGAGAGCGCATTGCTCAATTGACCCTGGGCCGCCTGGAATTGCTCCAGTTGTTGCGCGCTCGCCGGCGCCTGGTTTTGATTGATCTGCAAGCGGCCGACGCTGGCGCGCGCTTCCGTCACCGCGATCAGAGTTGATTTTTCAAAATTGGCTGCGCCCTGCACGGTGTTAACGAGATTCGGGATCAGATCCGCCCGCCGCTGATAAACATTCTGCACCTGGGCCCATGACTGGTCGACGTTCTGTTCGAGTTTAACGAGCGTGTTGTATTTGCCCATCGCGCCAATCGCGAACACGACCGCAACGAAAGCGATGACGAGCAAAATTCCGCCACAACCGAAAGCAAATTTTCTCATTAATCCGATAGTTGAACGGGTAGAATCGCCGGGTCGAGCCGAAAGTCACGCGCAACCTTGGCATTTTAAACGCGCAGTCGCCGGCGGAAATTAATGGCGCTTTTCAGTCCGGTCGCCGCGCCAGAATTAGCGGGGAAGGCGAGGGCACCTCGAGCGTGCGCGGCTCGATGAAGCCCGCTTCCCTCAGCCACTCGAAAATTTCCGGCACCGTAAAGGTGTCGCCCTCTTCGGTGTTGATCAGCATGTTGACGGCGAAGAGCATCGCAAGGGGTGGGCCGCTGCGGTCCTCGTTCGCGAGGAACTCGGCGACTGCAATCGAGCCGCCGGGCGCAAGAGCGCGAAATACTTTGCCTAACAATGCCCGGCTCCGTGCTTCGCCTTCGCTGTGGAGAATGTGACCGAGCGTGGCGAGTTCGTAGCCCGTGCCGAAATCGACTTCATGCAAATCGCCGGCGCGAAACTCGTATTGCCCGGCTACGCCCATCCGTTCGGTCATTCGTCGCGTCGCCGGCAGAACACCGGCCCAATCGACCGCGGTCACGCGCACGTCTCGTGAATTTTGCGCCAGCGGGACGCTCCACACACCCGAGCCGGCCGCGAGATCGAGCACGCGCTTCGCGTTGGGAAAGGCGGCCGCGAGTGCCCGCGCGGAAGGGTAGCCGACCGGGAAAAGATCTTCCACGAAGCTCTCAAAAAATTCGCTCCCTTCGCCTTCCTGGTTTACCGCGCGTGCGGGCCGGCCGGTGCGGACGATTTCCGGCAACTGGAGCCATTTCGGGATTAAGTGGCCGCCGTGCTGCATGAATCCGCCGATAAAGCCGGGTCGTCCCCTAACGAGAAAAGCTGCGCTCTCCGGGGTTAACGCGTAGCGTTCTTGCTTGTCTTTCGTCAGCAACTCGAAAGCGGTGAGCGCGTTGAGGATTGCCCGGATCCCGCGGAGCGATGCGCCGCTGGCCGCGCTCACTTCGGCCGCGCTCAGCGGTCCGTCGTCGAGCAGGTCGAAAATTCGATGCTCGACTGCCGTGCCGAGAATCATCGGCGCAGCGTAGCCCCAGGCCATCTCCAAAAGCCGGCGCGGCGTGGGTGAAGTGGAATCAGGTGGCGGATTGGGCATGTTCAGCAGGTCTGTTGAGATCGTTAGGCGAGTCTGTCTCTTCGTTAGGCAGCGGGTTCGCAGCCGCTGCTTCTGGCGCGGGAGTGGAGGCCTTGGGCAGCTCGCGGCGTTTCAATTCCTCGGCATTAGGCAATTCATCGAGATTGCGCAGCCCGAAATGCTCGAGGAAAAACTGCGTCGTTTCGTAAAGCAGCGGGCGGCCTGGAATTTCCGCGCGGCCGGCGATTTTCACGAGCCCGCGCTCCATCAGCGTTTGCAGCACGCTCTCGATCGCGACGCCGCGCACCGCCTCGACGTCGGCGCGCGTGATCGGCTGACGGTAAGCGATCACGGCCAGCGTCTCCAGCGCGGGCGGACTGAGCCGGGCCGGCTTTTGCGCCGGGAAAAGTTGCCGGACCCACTGAGCGAACTGCGGATCGCTCGCCACTTGCCAGCCGTCGGCTTTTTCGACGAGCTGAAATGCACGCTGCTGCTCGATGTATTCGATCTTCAACTGCTCGAGCGCGGCCGCCACCTGCGCTTCGTTCGTTTTTGCGAATTCGTTAGGCGTAAGTTCGTCCTCCGCCCCGGCCGCTTTGATCATGCTCGCCAACTCGCAGGCGGGAAGCGGGCGCTGAGCGCTGATGAGCAGGGCTTCGACGACTTGGGACAATTGCATGCGGACGAATTAGGAAAGCAGGAAAGCAGGAAAAGGAAAATCGGAAGCGCTCAGCCGGCGCCGATCGCTGTTTCGATCGCTTCCGCAATCCGATCCGCCTGCCGATCGATCTGCGAAGGTTCCCGCCCTTCGATCAACAACCGAATCTTGGGTTCCGTTCCGGAGTAGCGCAACAGAACGCGGCCCTTGCCATTCAACTCTTTCTCCGCTTCACCGACCAGCTTGATGATCTCCGACAAGGTTTCCAGCGGCGGCTTTTCCTTCACCCGCAGATTGCGCTGGGCCTGGGGATATTTCGTCAGGCAACTCTTCAGCGCGCTGAGCGGTTTCCCGGTCGACTGCATGACGCGCAGGATTTGCAGCGCGCTGATGATCCCGTCGCCGGTGGTGGTGAAATCGCGAAAGATTATGTGGCCGCTCTGCTCTCCGCCGAGGTTCAGTTTTCGCCGCACCATTTCTTCGAGCACATAACGATCGCCGACCTTGGTCCGAATCACTTCGCCCCCGTGCGCGGCAAGGGCTTCGTCGAGCCCAAAGTTGCTCATCACCGTCGCGACCAGGGTTTTCTTCGCCAACTCGCCCCGGCCTAACAAATCGACCGCCGCGATCGCGAGAATCTCGTCGCCATCGACGATCTCTCCGTTTTCATCGCAAAGCACCACCCGGTCGGCGTCGCCATCGTGCGCGATACCGACGCTCACACCGCCTTTTCGCACCAGCCGCTGAATCGCCTCGGGATGGGTGCTGCCACAGCCGGCGTTGATATTGGTGCCGTTAGGCTGGTTGTGCGCCACGACCACGTCGGCGCCGAGTTCGCGCAAGACACAGGGCGTCGATTTGTAGCCGGCGCCATTCGCGACATCGACTGCGACCCGCATTTTCTCGAGCGACATTTTTCGCGGGAAACTCGCCTTCACGAATTCGACATAACGCCCGAGCGCATCATCGATCCGAGTGGCACGCCCGATTTTCTTTGCGGTCGGACGGATGGAATCGATCTCGCCGGTAAAAACCAATTGCTCGATCTGGCGTTCGACTTCGTCATCAAGTTTGTAGCCGTCGTGCCGGAAGAATTTGATCCCGTTGTCCTCATAAGGGTTGTGCGAGGCGGAAAGAACGATCCCGGCATCGGCGCGGAGCGAGCGCGTGATGTAGGCGACGCCAGGGGTCGGGAGCGGACCAATCAGAAGGACATCCACGCCTAACGAGGTGATCCCGGCGGTGAGCGCGTTCTCGAGCATGTAGCCGGAGAGCCGGGTGTCCTTGCCAAGCACGATTTTCGGGCGCAGTCCCGGCGGATGCGCCTGCGGGTTGAGGGTGGTGAAAACGTGCGCCGCCGCCCGGCCCAGCTTGAGCGCGGTCTCGGCTGTAACCGGCTCGACGTTGGCTACTCCGCGGACCCCATCTGTGCCGAAGATTTTTTTTGCTTCTGTCACGTCATCTTAAGGAAATCCAAGATCTGAATATCGAAATCCGAAACAAATTCGAAGCACGAAATCCAAAACAGATGTGATTCGTTAGGCATTGGTTTCGGATTTTGAAGCTTCGTCATTCGAGGTCGATGCCGATTTCGATATTCGAGTTCCGGAATTTTCCTCCTTCATTTCATTGAGCTTGCGGTGCAAGGTGCGCCGGCTGATCCCCAGTTTCTTCGCCGCCGCCGTGATATTTCCCTTGGTCGCGGCGAGCGCCTGCGCGATCAGCCGCTTCTCAGTCGCGTGGAGGTCGAGCGGGCTCGCGCCCTCATCAAACCCGCGCACCCGCAGGCCCGCGGCAGGTGCGGCCTGCCGCACCACGGCCGGGAGATCGCGCAAGCTAACCCTCGGGCCGGTCGCCATCACCACGCCGTGCTCGATCGCGGTGCGCAGCTCGCGCACGTTGCCTGGCCAATCGTAGGCAATGAGCGTGTTCATCGCGTCGGCCGTGATATCGAGGAGCGGCTTGTCGTTGGCATTGCAGAAGTGCCGGAGGAAAGCGTGCACGAGCAGCGGAATGTCATCCTTCCGTTCGCGCAACGGCGGCATCGTGATCTTCACCACGTTGAGCCGAAAGTAGAGATCGTCGCGAAATTTCCCTTCGCTGACCAACGAGGCGAGATTTTTGTTCGTCGCGGCGATCACCCGCACATCGGCGCGCAAAGTCTGCGAGCCGCCGACCCGCTCGAAGGCGCGCTCTTCGCTCATCACGCGCAGCAGCTTGATTTGCGTCGTGCTGTCGATCTCGCCGATTTCATCGAGGAAAATTGTTCCGCCGTTCGCCTGTTCGAAACGCCCGATGCGACGCTCGTGCGCGCCGGTGAACGCGCCACGCTCGTGCCCAAACAATTCACTCTCGAGCAACTGCGGCGAAAGCGCCGCGCAATGCACGGTAATGAATTTGCCGTTGTGCCGGCGGCTTAAATTGTGAATGGCGTGCGCCGCCAATTCCTTGCCCGTGCCGCTTTCACCTTCGATCAGCACGCTGGCCGAGGAGGGCGCGACCTGCCGGATCGTGTCGAGCACTTCGCGCAACGCCGGTGATCCGCCGAGAATATTCTCGAGACCGAACCGCTCATCGACCTCTTGGCGCAACGCGCGATTTTCCTGCTCCAGGCGCCGGCTGCCGAGCGCGCGCGCGATCAACATTTCTACTTTGTCGAGATTGAGCGGCTTGGTCACGAAATCGTAGGCCCCGCGCTTCATCGCCTCGACCGCGGTGTCGACCGAACCATAGGCCGTCATCATGATGCAGACGGGCGGATGCGGCAGCTTGAGCGCGCGCTCGGTCAACTGCATGCCATCGTCGGCGCCGAGACGCAGATCGGTGAGGAGGACGTCGATCTGGTCGCGCTCGAGCACATTCAGCGCGCCGGCCAGATCGGCTGCGACATAGGTGTCGTAGCTGTCGTCGAGCAAACTGCGCAACCCGTCGCGAGTATGCTTTTCGTCATCGACG
>JAICXG010000357.1 GCA_025980625.1 Chthoniobacterales bacterium | reverse complement strand
TGCCGGCGATAAAAGGCCGCGATCTCCTCGTGCTCCTTCAGCATTCGGAGCGTCTTCTCGAGCAGATCGTCGAAGTCGAGTGAGTTGGTCGATTTCTTCCGTCCTTCGTAGCGTGTCTGCACCTCCTTGATCTGCTCGAGGAGCGGAAGGAAATAGGGAAATTTCTCCGCCAGCAGTTCCTCGATTGGCCGCTCGGTGTTCACCACGAAGCTAAAGATATCCGCGAGCACATCGCCTTTCGGAAAGCGCATCTCCTTTGGGTCAATCCCCGCGCCGGCAACGACGGCATTGAGCAAATCCTTCTGGTCCTCGCGATCCATGATCGTGAACCCGCTCGAATAACCGAGGGCGCGGCCGTGGCGCCGGAGCATGCGATTTCCAATCGAGTGGAAGGTGCCGCCCCAGAGCCCGCTCGCATCCACCGGGAGGAGATTGGCCACCCGGTCGAGCATCTGGCGCGCCGCTTTGTTCGTGAAGGTGAGGAGAAGGATGTTGCGCGGATCAACCCCGTTCTCGAGGAGATAAGCGACGCGATAAGTAAGCGTGCGGGTTTTTCCTGAACCGGCGCCTGCGATTACGAGCAGCGGGCCGGGGGGCGCCGTCACCGCAGCGTACTGCTGCGGGTTGAGCTCGGCCGCATAATCGATCTGGATCGTGGTCGCCGCCGGGGCGCGCTGGAGTGTGTATTCGCGGGACATCGGGGCACTACGCTGCGGTCTCGGTTTCGGGTCTTCAACGAAAACTTTCCGGAGCGCGCGCCTCCAAAGCGTTGTCCGCGCGGCAACGGCTCCGCCCGCCGTGGGTTCGTTAGGCGTTCGTGGCAAGCGTCCTGCTTAACTACAGCTCTAGAAATTATATGCCGGCCCTTGGGGAGCCGCCTTTCTCTGTGAAACCTTTGTACAATCGCGAGTCCTTCGAGTTTCTCGTCATCGATGACGAGGAAGCGATCACACGCTTCCTCGCCGCCTATCTCACGCAGAAGGGGCATACCTGCGCGACACTCACCGAAGGTTTCCAAACCCATATCTGGCTGGAGATGAACGACTGCGAAGTCGCCGTCATCGACCTGAACATGCCGAAAGTGGACGGCATCTCGCTCATTACTTACATCCGCGAGATTCGGCTTCGGCTACCGATCATCGTTTTCACCGGGGTGGGTTACGACGAACAAAAGATGCACGAAGCCTTGCGGGCGGGCGCCAACGGCTACGTGAGCAAAAACCTCCCAGTCGAACAACTTTACTGCGTCTTGTCGCGCGTCCTGGCGACGGCACGGCAGCGCGCACGACAGGAACAAACGGTGCGTCGGCGGCCTCTCCTCGCCGGCGCCGCCTAACGACTCGCCTAACGAATCGCTCGCCGCGCTCCTCAGCGACGCCGCTTCACGTCGCGCAGCAGGTCGCGCAGAGCTTCGGGCGATATCGTCTCTGCGCCACTCGCGCTTGCGGTTTCCTGCTCGAGGTAATCGCCGGTTGCAACCACGAGCCGGAAGCGCTCGGCGTACTTGCTCGCGAGTCGTTCGATGATCGAGTCGGCCGTCTGGCCGCGGCGGGAATAGAAAATCTGGATCTCGCCCGGTTCCGCTTCCTGTGAAACCAAGGCGCCGCGGCCGTCGAACACGACGACGACACGCGTGCCGCTCCAATCCTGGTACTCGCGCAATTGCTTGATCAGCGCCTCACGCGCCAGCGCAGTCCGGCGGCCGTGCAAAATCCGCAGCTCCGGCCACGCGAAAATGATGCTGTGGCCGTCGACGAGCAGGTAATCCGACTGCACCCGGCAAGATACGGCGCGCGCAGGCACCGAAGCAACTTTCCTGCGTGCGCGATTCGTTAGGCGCTTGCGGAACTCGGCTCGGCCGCGGACGCCGTTTTCCTCGCCTTCGGCTTGGCCGCCGGATGCCGCCGCGCCTTGGCGGCCACGCGTTTTCGTTCGAGATATGCGTTGTGCCGTCTCCGCTTGGCTCGGACTCGATGTTGTTGGCCCATGCGGCCGTTGCTATAGGCCGGAAGCGCACGCCGCGCAATTTCGGAAATCGCGATGCGCCGCAAAAAAAATCGGGACCTCAAATTCAGTCTTGCAAATTTTCCCGCGCTCCAGCTATAAAGAGCGCCGCAAAATCCGTGTCTATCGCCGCCTTACCCCAACGTGCCATGGCCTCGCCGAAAATTCT
>JAICXG010000154.1 GCA_025980625.1 Chthoniobacterales bacterium | reverse complement strand
TGGCAATCAGCTTGCCGACCACGACCGCGATCATGGCGCCGAGATGACTGATCATCGCGAGCTGGCCGGTCTCGGGCCAGCCGCGGTGAATGTTGCCATCGCGTCCGCGCATTGATCCCTGGCGCGAGCCGAGATAAGTGCGCGCCACATTTAGCAAAGGCTCACCCGCCGCCGCGCGCCCGGCTTGATCGCGAATGAGCGGAGCAAAGACATCGCCCTTTTGTAAAAACATTCCGCATGCTGCGCTCACCGCTTCCTGACCGCGCCCGACATACACGCCGCCGGTGATCATGCCGCCGCGATAAAGGCTGGTTAGTTTCTCCTCAAAGATCCGCGTTTGCAGCATCCAGCGGAAAGCTTCGAGATAGCGCGGGTGAGGGACAGCCTGCTTCGTGGCGGTTTCACCTTCTGGAGCGGCCGTTTGAAGCATCCGCCCAGATTAGCCAGCAAGCGCGGACGCGCCAAAAAATTTTTGCGATTCGCGTCCGGAGGTCAGGCTTCCAGCCTGACTCGGCCGGCCGCGCTTCCAGCCTGTCGAAACTCCAGCCGCGCGATTCGAGCAGGCAGGATGCGTGACTTCCTTTAGCCGAGCGAAACCAGGCGGGCTCGATACATGGCAAAAAAGGTTTGACAGTCTCCTGGCATTTCTGTTCTCCTCGGCAGCGGAGAGAAACAAAACCCCATGAACAAGCAGCCGTCTGTAGCCCGCGCGAGCGCGAAGTGCCCAATTTTCCTGCACCCATCAACGCCCGAAAGGAAGCTCAATGAACCCGACCCACGACCGCTTCAACGCTTCAACGCTTCCTCAAAAACGTTAGCCTTTACCTTGCCACAATCGGCGGCTGCGCGCTCTTCGTTCTCTTGAGCATTCGGCTCGCTCCGCCCCCTGTTAGACTTCGATCCTGCCGGCGGACCGAGCCAGCGAACCGTTTCCCCAATCTACCTGGTCGACGCGAATACGCCTAAGAACTTTAAACCGATGTTTCTCGTCAACAGTCAGTATGATTCCATGCCATTCCATCAGATTATCGATATTCAATGCGCGCTGCAGGGTGTCGGGGTAAGTTCGTCTTTGTATCCGGTGCTGACAGTCCCGAATAGCCAGGAACATGCCTTTGAATATTGGAGAAGCTGGGACGGAATAGTGCCGGTTGGCAACGGCCCTGCGCTGACGGTTGCCAGCCACGTCATTGACTTCCTCAATGCGCATCGGTAGGGGAATTTTACGATTGGGACAAAGGAGATAGGAATGAAGAATCTTATTGAAATTGAATCAGCCATTCACACCGTTCTTTTACGGCTTGGGAAGGTAATGATCGGACTCACTTTTTGTGCCCCATTCCTCTTAGGTCAAGTGAGCCGGGCCAGTACTGTGTCATGGCTCGCAAACCCGGTTGATAATAACTGGAACAATCCGGCAAACTGGTCCACCGGCCGTGTGCCAATTAGCTCGGATGAAGTGCGCCTCGGCGCCTCGGCAATCCGCGATCTTACCATTCCTGAGCCAGCAGGGGTTTTCGATCTCGTGTTCGAAGCCGACGCCGGAGCTTACACCATCACTGCTCAGCCTGGCGCCAGCCTTGGGTTTTCATCCAATCTAATCAACGAGTCGACTTTTGAACAAAACTTCATCGCCGCATCCGATGGAACGGAGCCGGCATTTTTCGGTTGTACTGGGAGTTCCGATAATAATGACGGTACGATCACAGGACCCATAACGTTCACGCAACAAGCTGGAAATGGAGGCTCTGGATTGCAGACCATATTCCAGTTTGTTTTCTACGACGCCGGCGACGCTACTATTCACAACCTCGGTGCGAGCGTCGCAGGTGGATCAGGAGGTCTCACTACTTTCTTTTACACCGGCACCTCAGCGGCAAACTCGACGATCATCAATGACGGGGCGACTGCGCCCGGAGCCACGGGCAGTCAAACCGAATTTGACATTACGTCGCCGGACGCCGGCAATGCCACTCTCATCGCCTACGGTGGGACAAATGGCGGTGGCGGCGGGAACGTGCATCTTAACGATGCTTCGCTAGGTGGGACCGCACGTGTGGAAGTATTCGGCAATGGGTATCTGGACATTAGCGGTCACAGCCTCTCTAAAGACGGTACCGTCACAGTGGGGTCGATCGAAGGCGATGGCCAGATCTATCTTGGGAAATTGGTTCTCGTTGTCGGCAGCAATTCGCTGAGCACAACCTTTTCCGGGGTGCTGCACCCGGCAGGACCAGACGGGGGCGGCGGAGGTGGCGCATTAAGTAAGACTGGAACTGGTACCCTCTCCTTAACGGGAGCGAATCTCTATGTGAATGGGACGACAGTCACTCAAGGCGTCCTGAGGGTGAGCAACACCGCCGGCTCAGGCACCGGAACCGGGCCCCTTAACGTCAATGCCGGCACTTTGGGTGGGAGTGGAATCATTGCGGGCGCGGTCACAGTTGGCACCGGGAGCGGGCCGGGAGCCTTTCTTACTCCTGGCATTGGGACGAACAAGCAACTCACTCTTATAATCCAAAGCCCAGTCACCTTTAATTCGGATGCGGCTTACACCTACACCTTCAAAGGCAACAAGAACCGGATGCGCACCGATCTCGTGATTGCCAATGGCGTCACAATCAATGGCGGAACAATTGCGATCAGCTCCAGCAGTCAAAACCGAATGAGACGCGGCACCGTCCTGACCGTGATCAGCAACACAAGCGCGAACGCGATCAGCGGCGCGTTCAGCAACCTGCCTGACGGCGCGATCGTAACTGTGAACGGCAACAATCTCCAGGCCAGCTACGAAGGTGGCGACGGGAACGATCTGACACTTACAGTCGTGCCGTAGCGCGGCGGTCGCTCCGCGGTCGGCGCGTCAGGTTTCTCGGTCCGGTAGATCAAACCGCGCGGATGAAGGGATTCGATTCGCCTTCGGCGCCGATCGTGGTGGGCGGCCCGTGGCCGCGCAGGTCCGAGCGGCCGACTCCGCCCGCAAAGAGGACATCGCCACCGATGAGCAATAAGCTGCGGCGTTTGCGCGATGCAGCGGCTGATGCAGGCGGTCGGCGCCTATGGCTATCTTGGCCTGGTCCAGGGGAAGTCCGCTTTCCTCGCGCATACCCCGAGCGCGCTTTGTTCGTTAGGCGAGATCGTTGCCGGAAGTAAAGGACTCGACCGGCTGCAGGCGCAGCTCGAAAGCTTGCGGCCGGCCCGCTGACCGCGCAATGGGGACCGGCGCCAGTCACTGCCGCTCGTAACCAAGAACCGTTGCCGAACGAGCGATAAATCTCGGAAGCACAGCTGAACGAAACGCCTTAGCAACTTGCAAGTAGAGATTTTGCTTGCCAGCCGATTCCCGCCCGCGGTAAGACATACGGCAGTCAAATGTGAACCTATGAACACCGCTCAAAGATCACCGCTCAAAGAACACCGCTCCAGGACCTTGCGCTTTTGGCTCGTCGCCGCAGTAGCCACGGCTTTCTTCAGCCTCAGCTTGGCTGGCAAAGCGCAGACTTGGAGTCCCACGCCGCCAATCCCTACGCCGACCCCGGGCAATCCGTTCAATTACGGCGCGAACAACGGTTGCGACGGCACCCCGTTGCAGGATGTCGATCCAGACAACCCGAACCCCGGCCCGCCGCTGGAATATCTGCCACAGGCCTGGCAGCCGGGAGACGGAAGCAAGCTCAGCTGGCAACTGTATATCCCCGACCCGGCGACTTTTGGACCCGGCCCCTACCCTACGGTCATCATGATCCATGGCGATGGCTACCATTATGGAAACTCTTTCGAGCCGCCCATCATTTCGATTGCGACCGACCTAAAAAACAGCGGTTATTTCGTCTTGGCAGTCAACTTTCGTCTGTCGCGGTGTGGACGCATCCAGGGACAAGACCCGGACTATAACGACCCCGCCTCGGGCCGGCCGCCGCAACAGAACCGATGATATCAAAAATTTCGTCAGGGCCGCGCGCATCCTTCACCCCGAGTACTGCGACGGGAACATTGCGCTGCTTGGCGGCTCAGGTGGCGGCGGCCATGCCGCTTTCGTCGCGCTCGACAAGACGCCGACACCGAACAACGCGTATCCACACTGGTGCCAGAACGGCCTCGATGATCGCCCCAACTGCGCGGCCTGTTTATCCGGCGCTTATGACATGTCCTACCGACTCGATGGTGAGACGCTCGACCACTACGTCAAGGATATCGAAAGCTACACCAACGTCTCGCTGCGCGATGACGGCAATCCGGCGACTTACGATCAAAAGAGCGTCTCTCCAGTTGCCAAGGTAAAATCGAAAGAGGATCAGGAGTTTAAGCCGCTCTACCTCGCGAACAGCGATGGAGATTCCATGCCGGTCCAGCAGATTAGCCTCATGGTTTGCGCGCTGGCGGGCGTCGGAATCGATACATCCGATGGCCTAGAGACGACAACAATCCCAGACAGTAGCGCTCATGCCTGGGAACTATGGCCTCTCAATGATCTTGTCATGCACATGAAAATCCGTGATGAGGTCATAGCATTCTTTGATGATCATCTGAAGGACCCGCCCTGATCTTTCATCACTTCGTAACTCAACAGATCAGGAGAACATCGAATTGGAACAATGTAAGAGTGCAGATGCTCGGAGTCGCTGGAGCCTTACTCCTAATAGGCGCCAATCTTAGCCAGGCTGGGAGTGCTACCTGGAATCTTAACCCATCAGACGGTGACTGGAACAACGTTGTCAATTGGACGCCGGAAACGATTCCAAATGGAACGACTGACATTGCCACATTCAACGCTTCCGAGTTGACGGACGTATCCATCGCCGAGGATACGACGGTAGAGAGCATTGTCTTTACCGAAGACGCTAGCCCCTTCGCGATCACGGTAAACCCGCTTACGTCATTGACGATTCTTGGAAGCATTGTCAATAATTCTGGAGCGACGCAAGAGTTCGATTTGGCGGCTACTCCGCCGTTTAATGAATCCGCGGTAAATATCGCAAATGGAGCAACCATCGGAGACCGGATCGCCTTCTTTCTTGGTGGCGGAGCCCTGAGTTTGTTTCCCGGGGCGAGCGCCGGTAACGCCGCTATCACAATCAATCGCAACACAATTGGGGGGGCTAATATAACTTTTTTCGGCGGTTCCAGCGCGGGGAACGCCAATTTGACGCTCAATCCGGGGCTGCTCGAGTTTAATGGCGATGCGACGGCTGACAACTCGAGTGTCACCGTAAATGGGGCGGCAGAAGTCCTGTTCCTGAGCACGGCCACGGCCGCAAATTCGAGCTTTGTCATTAACGGGTCGACTCGAGATCAGTTCGGTGGCAACACGATCTTCTACGACAACACCAGCGCGGGCGTGGCAAGCTTTACTTTGCAAGGCGGCAGAATCAGCGGCGCTGGCGGCGCGGAGATGATCTACCAGGATGAGGCGACGGCGGACGCAGCCACCTTTGTCGTTAATGGCGGACAAACAGCCGGCGCGATTCCTGCAACGATCACCTTCGAAGATGATACCATGGCCGCCAACGCCACCTTCACGATTAACGGCGGAGTCAATGGCGGCGACGGGGGCTTGCTTCAGTTCATGAATTCAAGCGACGGCGGCACGGCGGCTTTCACCCTCTCGGACAACGGCCAGCTCGACATTAGCACCCATAAGCCGCCCGGCGTAAGCGTTGGCTCCGTTGCGGGCAACGGCCTTGTCTCGTTAGGCGCGAATCAACTGACGATCGGCGCGAATAATCTCGATGCGACTTTTTCCGGCACGATCCAGAATGCCGGCTCAATCGCCAAGAGCGGGACCGGAACACTGACCTTGTCGAGCGCGAACTCTTACACCGGCGGGACGACCGTTACCTCTGGCACGCTTGTCGTGAGTAACACGACCGGATCAGCTACAGGCACGGGAGCAGTAAGTGTCAACGCCGGCACCTTGGGCGGGAGCGGCATCATTGCCGGAGCGGTGACCATCGGCACGGGGAGCGGGACAGGCGCGTTTCTCGTCCCCGCTGCGGGCGGGAAGAAGCAACTCACGCTCACCATCCAGAGCGCGCTCACCTTCAAGGCGGATGCGACTTATACCTACACCTTCAAAGCGAAGCAGAACAAAGCCAGGACTGACAAGGTGATTGCCAACGGAGTGACGATCAACAGCGGGGCAACGGTGAATGTAAGCGGTCAGACCCAAGGCAGCCTCAAACGCGGACTAACTCTGACCCTCATCAGCAACACGAGCGCGAGCCCAATCAGCGGCACCTTCGCTAACTTGCCCGACGGCGGGATTGTGAACGTGAACGGCAACAATCTCCAGGCTAACTACGAAGGCGGCGACGGGAACGATCTCACACTTACAGTGGTGCCGTAGCTGTAGCTCGTCCTCGGCTTTGACGGCAATGGGAGTCTCGCCTGGTGAGTCAAAACCGCCGGCAAAGAAAACACCGGGCGAGACGCCCGGTGGCCCCACAGGCAGGATGCCTGTGCTACGCATTTTCAGTTGGCGCTGGTCGCAGCGCGCGCGAGCCGGCGGTCGGGGACAAGCCACATGAGGGCGACGGCGATGTAGATGCAGCCGGCGATCCATGGCCTAACGAGTGAGACGGCAATCGCGGCCGCGTAGAGCACGGGCGAGAGTTTCCCCTTCCAATCTGACCCGAGCGCTTTTGCGAGCCGCGAGGCGGGACCCTGCGCAGACACAACTAGTGTTTGGAGGATGTAATAGGCGATCGACGCCATAAACAGCACCGCGCCGTAGAGCGCCGAGGGGAAGCGATGAAAATGGTTTTCGCCCATCCAACCGGTGACGAAGGGAAAGAGCGAGAGCCAGAAAAGCAGATGGAGATTCGCCCACATGAT
>JAICXG010000117.1 GCA_025980625.1 Chthoniobacterales bacterium | reverse complement strand
GACGAACTGCCAGTTGAGCGCCTTGTCGGGAACCACCATCCCGACTGAGCGAATGGTGCGCTGGAGCGGCTTGCGCTCCACCCGCGCATAAGTCACGCCGATTTGCTGCTGCCGTTCCACCGGGACGACGAACTCACTTGTTTGCGGTCCTTTCATTTCGCCGCCGGTCTTCATTCCCGGCATGCCGGGCATTTCGCCGACCCCTTGTTGCGCTGCCGGGGATGCCTTTGCCTGGGATCCGCTCGTTTTCATTACCGGCACCAAAGTCATGCCGCAGATCGGACATTTGCCCGGCGCCTTCGCCCGCACCGAGGGGTGCATGGTGCAGGTGTAGTAATCGACGTTACTCGCTTCCCCTGACGCGGTCTTATTGCACGAAGTCGGGCCGAAAAGTAGAGCCAGCAGTAGGACTAAGACTGAAGCCTTTTCTACGAATACTTTCATGGGGATTTTCCTTCATGAGTGTGGCGGGCGGCCGGCGATGGATAGATTTCGCCACCGGTGATTGCTTCCAATTCGGCAAGCGCGATCTGATATTCGGCGAAATGTTCGCGCGCTTTTGCTTCCAGATCGCGGAAGTTTCTTTGTGCAGTGATCCAGTCGAGAAAGGATGTCTTTCCCGACTCATAACTCAGTCGATTCGCCTCGAAGGCCTGTTGCGCCTGCGGCACGAGCTTGTCGCGAAACAACTCGACGTGATGGTGAAACGTCTCGATCTTCTCCAGTTGATCGCGCAAGAGGCGGAGCGCTTCCTTTTGCTCTCGCTCGAGCCCTTGCCGCGCGGCGCCAGTTTCCTCGGCCGCCTCGCGCGCTTCCGCCCCGTACTTTCGGAAGTTTACCCACGGTACCGTGAAGGAAACTCCTAGATCGAGTTCGCTCACCGCCTGGGAGGCCTCGTTATAACGCTGCGCTTTGAGGCCGAGCGCGGGATCAGGGATCCACGCTCGCTGCGCCAGCTGTAACTTCGATTGCTGCGCTTGAACCTTAGCCTCGGCAATTTTGATTTCCGGCCGTTGGGCAAGCATCAGCCGCCGGAGGTCCACTGTCGACATCTCAGGAGACTCAAAGCTGGTCACCATTGGTTCGCCCACCGGCGCGAACGCATCGCGGTTCATCAACTGATTCAGCCGCGACTCTTGCTCGGAGCGCTGTCGCTCCAAATCGCGCTGCGCTTCCACCAGGCTTGTCGCTTCCGTCTCTGCCACCAGGACGTCCGCTGCGCTCTCCGTGCCGGTTTCATATTTCGTGCGGCTGATGTCGGCGATCTGTTTCAGTGATTCGATGTTCTTGCGATTGACTTCGAGTTGCGCGTAGGCATTCGCGAGGCGGAAGAACGCCGAGCGAGCCGCGGCGATCGAGTCGAGTTCCTGCCGCCGCACATCTTCGTAGGCTGCCACTGCCTCAGCCACGGCAATGCGAGCGCGGGCGCGATTCTTGCCCGAGATGGGAATCATCTGCTCGATACTCACCATCTGGTCGGTGAACGCGTTCGGTGCGATGTCGACAAAGCGTTGCACCCGCGATTCGGCGCTTATCCTGGGGTCATCCCACGCCGCGGCCTGCGGCACCCGCGCTTTCGCGGCGTTCCATTTCCCGAACGATGCCTTGATCGCCGGATTCTGGGCGAGGACCGCACGGGTGACTTCGCCTAACGAAAGACGTGCGGCGTCATCCGCTGCGGAAGCGTTGCAAAGCGATGAAAGCAGACAAAGTAAGAGTAATAGAAAGGTAGTTTTCATAGATCCAAACGAACGAGTGAAGTCGAAGTATGCCGTGGAAAGGGCACACCTCCGGCCGCAACGGCGTTAGCTCAGATCAGAAACGTACAAAGAAGAGCGCGAGTGACTCGCGGCGGACTGGCAGCCTCGGTCAGGCGACCACCCGAGTGTGCGTCCGGCTGGCTCTCCACCAGAACAAGCCGCACACTCGAAGGGGCGCTGAGAAAAAGTGGACCGACCGAACTGAGGACGAACGGCGTCGTGGAAGGAAGCGTCTGCCCGGCCGAGATAACGCAGCACTCCTTTGGCAGACAGCAACTGCCGGCGCAGCCGGCGTCGATCGCCGCTGTGGGATCGTTGCAGCCGGCCCCGGCGAGCGGGACGGCGAGTAAGGCCAGCCCGAACGAGAGCGCGACCAGGATCGATTTCAATTCTCTCATCTCAAAACAAAACAACTCTAACTAGTAGCCAGGAACATACCAGACAATCTTTGCCAAATTTTTCTTGCAAAGCTTTTCAGCCCAACCCTGTCACTCAGATATGCCGGTAGGATGAATCAGCGCGGCAAGCCTCACAATCCAGTCGGGAAGGTTTCCTCCACCTCGCCCAGTTCCCACTCGGCTGTTCGCTCGAGCGGCTCGACCGCACGGGTGTGATCGAAATGAAGCACGGCGTCGAATTGATCGGATAAGCGGGCGTGAAAGTAGTGACTCTGCATCTCTGTCTCGGGCCGGTAAATGACCCCAATCGCGCGCTCCAGTTTCTCAGTCCGTAGTTGCGCCGCGAGCCGGCCATTGTCGCGGAGGTTGAGAAAGAACCGGGGCGTCTCGATTTCGTGGAAAAGCGCCTCATAGCTGGCGCGATGGGCCGGGCGCACCTGCTTGCGTTCGGCCGGCGCGTCCCAGTTTGACGCAGCCGTAACGCTCCCCTGATAAGTCGTGAAACCGATCGACACCGCCTCTGTTCCGAAACGTTCCCGCACAAGCTGACCCAGGTTCAACTCCCCGCGCTCACCCATCTGGGTGGCGCGGGCGTCGCCGAGATGGGAGTTATGCGCCCAGACCACGATCCTGGCCGGCTTCTTCAATTGCTCGCTGAGATGCTCGCCTAACGAGAATAAGGATTCCATCATGTGAGTGTCGCGCAGGTTCCAGGAGGAGACTTCGCGGCGAAACATGTTGCGGTAGTACTCCTCGGCATTGCGCACCACGAGCGCGTTTTGTTTCGCGCAGAAGAAAGCGTCCGCCGCCACCTGCCCGTCGCGCTGGAGGTAATCCATCTCCTTGCGCCGAAGCGCGACCAGCTCTTTCAGGACTGCACTCTCGCAGGACGGTGTCAGGCCATAACCCGCGGCATATCCATAAGTCTCGATCTCTTTCCCAAAATGATCGAAGCAGCCGTAATGCTCGCGGGCGCGCTTGGCTGCTTCAGGGTCGACTTTGTCGAGATAGCTAACGATGGCTCCGATCGAGGCGTGCAGGCTGTAAAGGTCGAGTCCGTAGAAGCCGGCTTTCCGATTCGGGTAATTCTGCTCGTCATTGTGTTCGCGCAGCCAGCCGATGAAATCGAGCACATCGGCATTGCGCCACATCCATTGCGGGAAGCGCTTGAAGCCGCTCAGGGCATCGACGCTATCCACGTCCGGTCCTTCGCCGCGGACGTAGCGGTTGGTGCGGTAAGCGTCCGGCCAGTCAGCTTCGGCCGCGACGGCGTTGAACCCGCGCTCATAAATCAGGCGCTTTGTGATCAAGGCGCGCTCTCGATAAAACTCGTGAGTGCCGTGACTCGCTTCCCCGAGAAGGACAAAGCGCGCCTCGCCGACTATTTCAACGAGTGAGTCATAATCGTCAAGCGAGCCGGCGAGGGACTCAGCCGCGTCACAAACAATATCTGCCAGAGCACTCATACGGCAGGCATAACTCCGTGACTGGTTGTTTCGAGTAAGTCGCGCACTTCCTCGTCGCTCGTTTGGGAAAAGTCTTCATACCATTGGCCCACGCCATAAAACTCCCTCGGGATTATCACGGCAACGATCTCATCGGCGTGCTTACTCAAGTATTCAACGGTTGAAGGCGCAATAGTTGGCGTGGCGACGACGACGCGGGCGGCGTTGAGCCGGCGCAAGGCTGAGACAGCGGCCAGCATGGTCGAGCCGGTAGCGATCCCGTCGTCGACGACCAGAACGGTCTTATCTTCGACATCGGGCGGCGGGCGATCATCGCGGTAAGACTTTTCGCGCCGTTTTAGCTCTTGGAATTCTTCGGTCGTCACGGCATTGACCACTTCATCCGGGATGCGCAGGGCGTTAATGACCTCGGCGTTGAAAACGCGCACTCCGCCAGTCGCAATTGCGCCCATCGCCAGCTCCGGGTGTCCGGGCAAGCCAAGTTTTCGCACCACGAAGACGTCGAGCGGGGCGTGCAGCTTTTTCGCCACCTCGGCGGCGACCGGCAGGCCACCGCGCGGCAAGGCGAGCACAAGCACGTCGGGATTGTCCGCGTAAGGAGCGAGCCTTTCAGCGAGGCGTTCGCCCGCTTCGGTCCGGTTGCGAAATTGCGTTCTCATTAGCGGGTCCTCAGGTGTTTGCGAAACCATTCGGCCGCGAGGCGCGCCACTTCTTCGAGCGCGCCCCGTTCCTGGAAAAGGTGCGTCGCGCGCGGGACGACGGCGAGTGATTTCTCACAGGCGAGCTGAGCGTACGCCTGTTCGTTCAGGCGTAGGACTTCTTCATCGCGTTCGCCGACAATCAGCAACGTCGGCGCCGTGACGTAAGCCAAAGCTTCACCGGCGAGATCAGGCCTGCCGCCACGGGAGACGATCGCACCTATGATGGATCCGAGACCGGCCGCCGCCCGCAACGCCGCCGCTCCTCCCGTGCTCGCGCCAAAGTAACCAAGCCCGAGATTTCCCGAACGCGGATCGCTGGCAATCGCTTCGGTCACGAGCGCGAGGCGGCGGCTGAGCATTTCAATGTCGAAGCGCAGATGAGCGCTGTAGGCCTCCTCCACTTCCTCGTCAGGCGTGAGGAGATCGAAGAGCAGCGTCGCCAGGCGCGATTCGCGCAAAGTTTCCGCGACGGCCTGATTACGCGGGCTGCGTCGGCTGCTCCCGCTGCCGTGTGCGAAAAGGACAAGACCGCGCGCGTTTTCCGGCACTTCGAGATCGCCGGCCAGAGTCACGTCGCCGGCCGGGATTTGCAGCATCATATTCTCGGCGACCATTTCCATTTCCTCATCGAGCGGCACAGGCGCGACGCTCGGATGATGGTTTCCCATCACAAAATCTATCGCTGCGGAGGAGCGAGCCGGTTGCGGTTTGAGGCGTGATCCTGCATCGAGTTCGCGACTGTCGCGGCCAGGGCGCCGGCTGCGATCGCACCGGCGACGAGCAAAAATCCCTCGTGAACCGCGGTGCCCAATCCCACTGCAACCCCAAGCGCGAGAGCGACGCGGGCAGGATCGATCGCCGTGTAAAACCGCTCGCTGTTTTTCATCATGCCTCCTTTTTTCTGAAAGAGATTTTGGCGGGTCGCACCAAGAGGCGCTCGCCATCGATTGCGTTTTGCTTTTCAAATTTTGTCCAGTGGCTGGAGTGAACTCGCGCCGGGCGGAGGTTTGAAACGAAGTGGAAGAGAAGGCGTCGGCTTTGACATTGCCTGCGGCAATCTTGCCATCCGCACCGACGCGATGCTGTCGCAGATAGAGGCGGCCGTTCCGCGGATCATGGACGATGTCGTGCGCGATATTTCCTTCGGCATCGGGCGCAAGGCAAAGGTGCGGGTCGAGCATGAGTTATTTGATGATCGGGCGTGGGAACTGCGACTATTGCGCGACCTGAAATCGCTCGCCGCCGAGCAGCTTGGGACGGTCGGCGGGGGGAATCGTTACGTCGATCTTTTTGCCGATGAAGAGGATCGGATCTGGGTGGAAGTCCATTTCGGTTCGCGCGGACTCGGCCACCGTACGGGGACACATCGTCTCAAGGCAGCTGGCGGGCAGGACGGAGTAGATGCGCCGCCGACGGTGGTCGATGATAGCTCGTCGTTAGGCCAGGATTATCTTGCCGGAATGCCACCGTGCATGGCGCCGGCCAGGTTATGTCATGCACCGCGGCGAAAGGCCGCTACGAGCGCGCGGGCCCGAAACGAATTCGTCGCGACGGGCTCGTTAGGCACGACGAGATGATGCGGTGCACTTCTCGCCAAATCTCCGAGCAAGGCTTTAGCTTTCGCCACGAGATTCCTCGACTTCGCTTTTGCTCCGCTTGGAATGAGACGCGGTTGTTGCGCGTTGCAGGAATTCCTCCGCCAATGCGCGGTAGGCTTTGGCGCCAGGACCGCTCGGTTCGTGCTCGAGGATGGGCTTACCGAAGCTCGGCGCCTCGCTCAGGCGCACACTGCGCGGGATGACCGTCTGGTAAACACGTTCGCCGAAATGTTCCCGCACTTCCGCCACGACCTGCGCGCTGAGGTTGGTGCGTGAGTCGAACATCGTCATGAGAATGCCGCCGAGTTCGAGGCTGCGGTTCGCGCCCGAGTCGCGCACTTGCTCGATCAGCCGGACGATTTTCACCAGGCCTTCGAGGGCGAAATACTCGCACTGGATCGGGGTGATCAATTCATCGGCGGCGGCGAGCGCGTTGGTCATGAGAATGCCTAACGACGGTGGGCAATCGAGGAGAATGAAGTCAAAGGCGTTGTCCTCGCGCAGGACACGGAGGGTTTGGGCGAGCCGGCTGAGGTGATCATCCATGCGCGCGATTTCAATTTCCGCGCCCGCGAGATCGATGTCGGCCGGAATGATGAAGAGGCGCTCAAAGCGAGTCGGGAGGATCTTTTCCGTGACTGGTTCCTCGCCTAACAATGCGCCATACAGGCTCTGGCCCTCCAGTCCCTGCAAGCCAAAGGAGCTGGTTGCGTTGCCCTGCGGATCGAGATCGATCAGGAGAACGCGCTGCTCTTTTTCCGCCAGCGCGGCGGCGAGATTGACCGCGGTGGTGGTCTTGCCAACGCCCCCTTTTTGGTTCGCGATCGCAATGACTTTCATGCCGGCACGATCTGGGTGCGGATCTCGAAACTGCGCCGGCCATCTGCTTCCTGCCAGAGGAGCTGGTCAGGAGCAGGCAGCATTTCGGTGACTTCGAGCTCGCCGGCTTTGACGAGCCAGCGGTGGAAGATTTCAAGGAAGAGATAACTCTCGAGATCGATGAAGACCGGCTTGGTGTCCTTGTCGCGCGCTTCCACCCCGGCCCGGCGAAGGGACTGTTCGGTCGGCCGAATGTAAACGTGGCGGGGCAAGTTGCGCGCGGCGCGCAAGCGTTCGACGGCGAGCACGAGATCGCGGGAGACGCCCGTGAAATCAGCTTTCCCCAGTTCCTCGAGGCTGATCGTCCAGGCCTCACGTTGCACGACGATGTTGCCGCAAAGCAACCGCGGAGTGTGTTCGCCTAACGAAAAGCTAAAGGGATGAAATCCAAGCGGGATGACCCAGCCGCGGGCGAAGGAACCGAGGTAACGATGCGAATCGCGGATGCGAACGCCGACGTCGCCCGTCTCGTCAATGAAGACTTCGGTGTCAGCGGGGCGAAAAGTTTCCCAGTTTCCGATTGAGCGCTCCGGCGCGACAAATTTCACCGAGCGCGGCAAGGCGTCGAGTCGGACAGCGGTTGTGGCGGTGAAATCAGCGGCGAAATACCCGTAGTAAAGATAAGGCTTACCGCAAAGCGTTCGTTCCAGGGCCTCGCCGAGCGCGGGCTTGTCCGGACACGACCAGTAAAAACCATGATGCAGGAGTGCGACCGGCGGATGCAGCTCGGCCAGGATCCATTGGTAATCGCCCTGGCGAACCGCTTCGACGGAGCTGGCGGCCAGTTGCAGGTCGGCCGCGGGATAGGTGCATTCGTCGAATTTTTCGTAGACAAAATTTTGCCTAACGAAATGGCAATCGGCCGCCGAAAGTTGCGAGGCGCGTTCCCCGGCGCCCGCCTGCATTCGTTCGCGAAAAGCCTCTTTGACCTCGCGAAAGGCGAGGTGCGCGAGCGCCACCATGCCGGCGCCGGAGAGTGGCAGTTTGGCCTCGGCGCAACGGCGCAGGAAATTGGGAAGCGCAAGCGCACCGTTTTGCAGCGGCGCCTGTTGCAAGATGCCGCGCAAACCGGCGGCGACGCGGCCGGCGACAAAGGCATAACTGTCGCGCCAGAGATCAATCCACGGCGCCGCCTCGGTGGTGACTTCGGCAATCATTTTTTCGCCGATCGCGAGATTCGTTTCGCGGAAACATTCCTCGCCGATTGGATTCGTGGCGGAATAGAGAAACCGATTGGCGTCCTTGTGCGCTCCGAGCGTTTCCAGTCGCTGGCCGACTTCGTCCATGATTCTCGACCGAACCTCCGGATCGGTGGTGCGGCCGAATTCGCTGGCGAGATCCGCAATCGCTTGAGCGCGCTCGAGCCAGTGCGTGCGCAGCGGTCCTGTCCGCCAATGTGACATTTCGTCGAGTACCGCGCTGAAGGCATGCGGTTCGAGAGCGGGCACCTGTATCTGCGATTGCGCAATCTGTTCCTGTGCAAGCCGCCGCAGTCGCTCCGGCGCCCCTAACGACCAGGCGCGATGCTCGCCATCGCAGCAATCGAGGAGCGCACGCGTTTGCGGGTCGAGCGCGACGTGCTGTCCAGTATCACTGAAGACGAAGACATCTTCCTCGATTCGGCCTAACGAGTTCAAGCGCGGAGCAATTTCGGCTGCGGTTTCGGGATCCGCGTTGACCGCGGCG
>JAICXG010000053.1 GCA_025980625.1 Chthoniobacterales bacterium | reverse complement strand
CCGGGATTATCTAGTTGACGAAGTTGCATAATTGTGCGAAGATCATTTTGCACGATGAAACTTCACCTTAGATTTCTTGCGGGACTTGAGGGCAATTCGCTTCAATTCCTTTATGACTTTTTTTGGGAAAAGATCGTGCAGCAATTGTTCATCCGTCATCTTGGCGGGGTCTTTAACCTTCCGTTTACGCTTCATGAAAACTAAGTCCTTCAAAGCTGAAATGAATCTCCCGAAACTGATCGCGCAATTTGGAGACGATGCGCGCTGCCGCGCTTATCTGGAACGTCTGCGCTGGCCTAATGGCGTCGCATGCACGCGCTGCCAGTCTAAGGACGTGCTGGAGCTGCCGGAACGCGAGAAATACGAGTGCCGGGATTGCTCGTATCAGTTTACGGTTACAAGCGGAACGATCTTCCATGACACGCATCTGTCGCTCTCGAAATGGTTCCTGGCGATCTACCTTATGACTGAATCGAAGAAAGGTATGAGCGCGCTCCAGATAAAGCGCACGCTGGATATTGCCTATCAAACCGCTTGGCACCTTTGCCACCGTATCCGCGCTGCTATGCGCGAGATTAACGCCGACCTTTTGCGGGGCGTCGTGGAAGTGGACGAAACTTACGTCGGTGGGAAGGTGCGCGGCATGGGCCGTGGCTACAAGGGGAACAAGGCTATTGCTATTGGGGCCGTGCAACGCGCTGGCAAGATTCGGCTTCAAGTAATCGAGCACGCTGACAAGGCCACACTGCATAAATTCATCCATGACAACACCGCGCCGGACACTGAGGCAATTTACACGGACGAGCTTCCGGCCTATTGGGGAATTGCCGATGCCGATACTGAACACAAATGGGTTAATCACAGCGCGGAAGAATGGGTTGTCGGAGACGTGCACACTAACGGCATTGAGAGCGTTTGGAGTCTGCTGAAACGTTCCATCATCGGTTCCTATCATCGGGTGAGCATCAAGCATCTGGATGCCTATTTAGACGAATTGGAACATCGTTTTAACAATCGTAAGAACGAGCACATCTTTAGGGACACGCTAACCAAGCTAGTGAATGCGGCGAAGCTCCCGTATCAGGACTTGATTCAGAAAGCCGCTTAAAAACATGACTCCAAAATTCACACTGATAGCGTTTCACTGTAATGAGATTGATCTTGAAGATTCCCGCACGAGAGGCCTTTCCGATCTTGCCGAGGAGCTAGAGGAGACCAAGGAATATCGGGCAGAAATCTATCTAGGAGCGTATGTGTTCGATACGCGAAAGGGTTGGCAAAATATGCATCGGCTATGTGAGTTTCTTCGCAGCCGCAGGCGCACTTTTCTAAGACTCCCATTCGAAGGAGAACTGTTCGCGTATACCGCTGATAAAAGTCGCGAAGGAATTAAACGCGATGGAAGTATCAGTATACCAATATCCAGAACTCGGCAAATAACGCTCATTTTCTCCACACCTTCATTATTGCAGCTATTCTACTGCTGTTAGAATAATGGTCAGGTTGGTCGATTTTATATCGCTCGCTCCAGTAGGAGTATATGAAATGGTCGCAACCATCATCCGATGCGTCGTAGCCGCTTAATCGCATCTCTCTTAGAAAGGTTAGGCGCTTTCGCCTGAAAGCTCGCTTGCCGTATTTCATTTCTAGCCGCTCGAATGGATCGAAAACTTGCTTATTCAGAATTTTGCAGACCTTGATCAGATTTCTTTCGCTGCCAAACTCTTGGCAGCGCAATATCAACAGGCCGATCAGGTCATAACTTTTTTCGCCCGGTGGCTTAAATCGTCGGTGTTCGTCAAGTATGTCTGTCGCGAGTTCAAATCGCTTTTTGCCTTTAACCTTCTGGTACTGTTCCTGCCACGCTTGAAAACTGGCGATTACAAGGCAGATACCTATTGTCCACCAATAAGCCGTCACCGGAGCCTCCTTTTTGGAGGCGGAGCACCATAACTGAGCGGTGCCGATTGCGGCTCCTCCGGCGAGGTTAATCCAGCGGTAAACGACAGACCAAATCCACGTTCCAATCCCGCCCAAGACCTCTTGGCATGAGCGTATTTGGGCCATCATGCTAACTTCGTCAACTGGATAATCCCGAAAGCAGCCGCTATCTCTCGGCACAATCACTGGAAACAGAAAAGGCACCCGGGAGTTACACCGGATGCCTTTTCGTTTAACTGCCATCCGGGAGTCGGCTAGGACGACTCCCGGAAGTAATTCGATTTGCTTGAACTAACGGACGGTCAGCACTTAGCGCGCTCTGACGTCCGCGCTGGCGCTTCCGCCCAGGTTACTCGTTACCGTGACGTTTACCGGGTTCGCAATCCCGTTCTTTTTCAGTTGGTAAGTACCATCGCCCCGGGTTCTCATCGTTCCGAGGACTTCACCCGAACTCGTCACCTTGACAGTTAAGACGGCGGACGGGTTGGAATCGGTCGCCGAGACGGTCAGCTGGCTGCGAGAGGTGTTATATACGGCCTTCGTAATCGTGACCGTATCGGAGGTAGCCCCGCAGGTGCTGAACTTGAAGTTCACGACACGCGTGCGCCAGTTAAAGCTGCTATTGGTGGAATAGTATTCCTGGGTGTACCAGAAAGTGCAGTCATCCACCGGGTCAACTGTCATGGCGCTGTAATCGCCCCAGCGGTTGCTGGTATCGGTTTGGCTGCCACTGCCATCAAAGGCATCAGTCTCGGCCGTCAGAGTGCTCGGTGGATCAGTCACCGCCCGAGTGGCGTAGTGAACTTGTGGGTGGATCGCGGAGCTCGAGGCACTAAACCCGAGAGCCAAATTGCCCGTCCCGTCCATCGCGACACTCCCCATCCAACGCCAGGTAGTATCCGGCTGATAGGTGCTCTCCTGATTAATCGTGCCACTGGCTCCGGCCAAACCTTTCAGTTCGAACCAGCGCGGCGCTGCTATCCCGGACGAATTAACCGTAAAGTTTGAGACCCACGATTCATTTGGCGCCGTGGGGCTTCCAAAATTCCGATAAGCCAAGCGGAACATCAGGCGATCGGCGATCGCGTCCAGCTTGTCAGCCACGCCAAGCTGCGGGACACAGGCGCGAGTGCCAATACATAGGAAGGTGTAAGGCGCTGCCGCTGGACCGGTAAACTGAGTAAAGGTCGGGCCATTGCCGAAAGGAACTCCGACGCTGTAATGCCAGTATCTGTAATGGTTAGTATTGTTGCCACTGCTATCTGGGAATTCCACGAACGTATTCGGGGCGCCCGCCGGCGGCGCTATCTTGCCGTCGAAGTCAGAAGGGATCACGGGATCCTCATTATTCGCCGGTGAACCCGCGACGCCCGGGCTGATAACTGTAGCCGCATTACCCGCCAACATATTCGTGCGGTCGAAAGCAAACGGCTCCGTGCCCAGGTAAGCCGTGCCTGTCGAATTGAAGACGTTCATCGCCATGTAATAGGCATCAGGCCAGCTGCCCAGCTTCGGATAATCGTAGAAGTTGTTACCGAAGGGACGGAGATCAAAGTCATACCGGAAATATGAGCCAGTGGCATCATTCGTTGTAGAAACGGCAATGCACTCGCGGTTTGGAATGCTGGTACCGGTAGAAACGGCGAATTGGGTGATAACCCAGCGATTGGCTAACTTGTCGTAGAGCACGACCGGGTCGCCCGAGCCGTTGGTTTCGCAGACACCGCCAAACCCAGCCCAGATCGAGCGGATGCTTGCCGGTCCGAGGACCGAATTGCCGGTCGTTTTGTCGAAGACCTGATAGCCCTCATTTACGATCTGCACATACTGCGTGGCCCCGACCGCACCGTTCGTGTCCGGCGGCGCGCAGTTACAGACGACACCCGGATAAGGAATGCCGTCGAAACTAAGACCAGGAACGATGCTGGCCAGGAGACTGGTCATAAATGACTTTTGCACGACCGTGTCCGGTCTGCTGCCACTGTCGCGAACAATACCAATCTGCGGGTTTTCCGGAGCCTCGTGTTCACGCGCAGGTGGGAGAGCCCACGTTGCCATGTCGCGCAGAGGCGCTGACATATCGTGTTGCGAGGAATGAACGGTGACCCAATTGGGTTGCCATCGTTGCGGAGTAGCGGTTCCTGCCAGCAGGGATGTCCCTGGATACAGGCCAAAAGCAGTCAGCGCCAAAAAAACGCCAACGGAGCTGAGGATAAAGGCAACTAAGACGCGCACGTTGAAGTAAGCGTCTCGCGAAGCTGATCTTTTTTTCATGTTTGTAGTTTTGTAGTGAGTTGTTCTCGCCGGTAGAAGACTTTCTACCGGCTGTGCATGTTATCAGGAACGGGCGCGCTGTGTCACGGGGTTTCTGATTACTTTTTTATCATCTGACCAGTCGCAGCGCATCTTCACATGCAAATCTCCGGCCTCGGGGAGTTGTTTCCACGCCGCCGCTCTCCCGCGCGCAGCGAGCTCCGGAGCGGCGTGATCTTCTCTAGCGCGCTGCCGGTACCGCTACGAGCAAACCGGCGAGAAAAAAGCTCAGTGCTGCAGAGAGCAGGCAATAGGGACAAAAGGCGTGCAGGACGAAGGCCTGTAAATAGAGGAAATAGAGGGAAGCGAGAAACATTGCTGTCACCAGCGCGATCAGGAACTTCTTCACTCCCGCATAACCAAAAAGGCCCAGCACCGCCATGCTGAAGACGATAAAATATGCCACCGCCCCGAAAGCCGCCGTCGGAATTCCCCGCATCGTCGCATAAGCGCTCCCCAGCACCTCCGAACAGCCAGCCGCCGACCCGCACACCGCGTCGTCGCCGGTGAGATGCGCGATGGTCAGGAAAGTCGCATCTGCCAATCCGATCAGGGCAATAATCGCGACGATCCAGTAAAAAATTGTTCTCGAACGCCCTCGCACCGTCCGCATTTCTCCGGTCGCTGCCATGTTGCTTTTGCCGGATGCCATCAGGATTTCTGCTTGGCAAGTGCGGCCTCGATCGCTTCGCGCAGCTTGTCCTTGGTGATGGCACCTTTCGCGTGCTGGCCGTTAATGAAAATCGTGGGAGTGTTCCGTACTCCTCGGAGCAGGCCCGCGTTACCGTCCTCGATCACTTTACCTTCGATATCGGAGCTCTGTCGATCCGCCCGGAAGCGCGCGAGATCGAGGCCCATCGAGCCTGCATACGAATCAAACAAAAAGCCCGGGTTCGTAGTGTGGCTCCAGACCGGCTGATAATCGTAGAGTGCATCGTGCATTTCCCAAAACTTCCCCTGCAATCCCGCCGCCTCGGCCGCTTCCGCCGCCCTAACGGCGTGCTGGTGCATGGAGAGCGGGAACTCGTGAAAAACCACCTTGATTTTGTCTTTAAATTCCGCCTGCAGCTGATCAATCGCCTTCGAGGCGACAGCGCAGGAAGGGCATTGGAAGTCGCCATAAATCTCCAGCAGCAGCGGCGCCTTTGCCGGACCGCGGACGTGCCAGCCTTGGCTGTCCTTTTGCTCCTCCGCTGCGGCTGCCGGTGGTTTCGTCATCTCGCCCGACGCCGGGCTGGCGCCAGTGGTCGCGCCGGCGGGCGCCGGTTGCATTTTCACTTTGTAAACCGCGGTCGCGATTCCGATCGTCAACAGCCCGACAATCGCGATGATAAGGAACGGAAGAAAGCGTTTCATAAAACTGCGGGACTCGATTGCATTGGCCGCGAATTTTAACCCTTTCTCCACCGGCTCAAAATAAAAACTGCGCAGAATAATGGAGGAAAAAGCAAACACTCCTCTCGTTAGGGCTTCCGATTTCGTCATTCGCTGCTCTCCTCCGCGCGCGTTGCATTCGCAGGTCTCAATGTTAGCGTCGCCCCTCCGCCATGAGCCAGAATTACAAGGAGACGCTCAACCTCCCGCACACCGATTTCCCGATGAAAGCCGGCCTGACCAACCGGGAGCCGGAGATGCTTGCAAAATGGGAAGCGTCGGACCTCTACGGCCGCATCCAGGCCGCCCGCTCCGAAAGCGAGCTTTTCGTTCTGCACGACGGTCCGCCCTTTGCCAACGGCGATGTCCATATGGGCACGGCGCTGAACAAAATCCTCAAGGACCTGGTCGTGAAATCGAAGACCATGGCCGGTTTTCGCGCGCCGTTTGTGCCGGGGTGGGACTGCCACGGGCTGCCCATCGAGTACAAAGTGGTGAAAGAAAGCCGCGACCTTTCACCGCTCGAGGTGCGCGAGCGTTCTGCCGCTTTCGCCCGCAAATTCATCGACATTCAGCGCGAACAATTCAAACGACTCGGTGTCTTTGGCGACTGGGATCATCCTTACCTAACGATGAATCCGGGCTACGAAGCCGAGATCCTGCGCGCGTTCGCCATCTTCGTCGAGCACGGCCTCGTTTATAAATCGCTCAAGCCGGTCTTCTGGAGCACTGGCGCGCAAACCGCCCTCGCTGAGGCCGAGGTCGAATACCAGGACCGGACCGACGCCGCCGCGTGGGTCAAATTTCCCATCGTCACTGGCGCCTTTAAAGACAAAGCAAGTATCGTTATCTGGACGACGACGCCGTGGACCCTGCCGGCGAACCTCGCCATCGCGGTTCATCCAAAGGAGCTTTATGTTCTGCAGGAATTTCGCCACCAGGGCCGATCGGAAATGCTCGTCTTGGCGGACAAGCTGGTCGCCTCTTTTTGTCAGGCCAGCGGCTTCGAGCCAGCCGGAGAACCGGTCGAGTCCTTTCCCGGCGTCAAGCTCGAGGGCATTGGCGCACAGCATCCCTTCCTCCCGCGCACCGCGATCGTGCTCACGGCCGACTTTGTCACGATGGACACCGGCACCGGCGCGGTCCACATCGCGCCCGGACATGGCGAGGATGATTACTCGTTAGGCAAAACGAACAGCCTGCCGATTCTTTCTCCAGTCGATGATCACGGCCGATACACCGCCGAGGTCGGCCTGCCTGAGTTGGTTGGTCATTACGTCTTTGATGCTAATCCCGAGATCGTTAGGCTGCTGCGCGACCGCGGCATGCTCGTCGCCGAACAGCCTTATCAGCACTCCTATCCCTACTGTTGGCGCTCGAAGACGCCCATTATCTTTCGCGCCGTCGAGCAGTTCTTCATCCGCATCGATCAGCTCCGGCAACCGGCGCTCCAGGCCATCACGGAGGTGAACTGGATTCCCGCCTGGGGCGAAAACCGCATCGCCGGCACGGTCGAAGCCCGCCCCGATTGGGTGATCTCGCGGCAGCGGAGCTGGGGCGTGCCGCTGCCGGTGTTTTATTCGCCTAACAATGAGGCGATTCTCGATCCCGCCGTCATTCGCCGGCTCGCCGACCTCGTCGCGGAGCGCGGCTCCAACATTTGGTTCGAGCTCGACGATGCCGCGCTCGCCCGCGCGCTCGCCCTGCCCGAAGGCACCCGCCATCGCAACGACACGATCGACGTCTGGATCGACAGCGGTGTCTCCCATTTCGCGGTCTGCGCCCGCCATCCCGCGCTGCGCGATCCCGCCGATATGTATCTGGAAGCAACCGACCAGCATCGCGGCTGGTTCCAATCCTCGCTCATGACGAGCGTCGCGCTCCACAACCGCGCGCCCTACAAGACCTGTGTCACGCACGGTTTCGTGGTCGATCTTGACGGCAAAAAAATCTCCAAATCGGGCACCTACAGCAAGCCGATGGACGCCGGCCATTTCGTCAACCGGCATGGCGCCGATCTCGTTAGGCTCTGGGTCAGCAGCATCAATTATACGGACGATGTGCCGTTCTCGGAAGAAATGTTCACCCGCCTCGGCGACACCTATCGCCGGATCAGGAACACGCTCCGGATCTTGTTAGGCAATCTTTGTGATGTCGCTTTTCCGGAGGGATCAACTTCCGCGCCTCCGTCCGAGTTCACGATCGTCGATCGATGGATTCTCGAGCGGCTCCAGCAGGTGATCGACGACTGCCGCGCCGCCTATGCCGCCTACGAATTCCACAAGGTTTACCAGGCGCTGAATCAATTTTGTGCCGTCGATTTGAGCAGCCTCTACATCGATATTACCAAGGACCGGCTCTATTGCGACGCGCCCGATTCGCCGCGTCGCCGCGGAACGCAGGCGGCGATGAGTCAGATTTTCGAAGCGCTCTGCAAGCTTCTCGCGCCGATCCTCGTCTTTACGGCCGAGGAAGCGTGGGGTCATCGCGCCGGGAACGACCGCTCCGTTCACCTCCAGCTTTTCCCCGAGCCTAACGAATCGCAGCGCGACCCGCTCGCCCGCGAAATGGTCGACGAACTGCTCAAGCTCCGCGCCGTTATCGGCCAGGCGATCGAAAAGGCGCGTCAGGAAAAGCTCATCGGCAATGCGCTCGAAGCCGCGGTTGTCCTGGAATGCGACGAGCGTTTTGTGACTTCAATTCCGCGTGAAGAACTCGAGGAATTCTTCATCCTGAGCGATCTCACGCTGCGAGCGGCCGCGGAAGCTCGGGCCACAATCACGCGCACGCCTAACAAGAAGTGCGCCCGCTGCTGGCGCCATCGCCCGAGTGTCGGTGCGATCGCGGCTCACCCAGACCTGTGCGATCGCTGCGCCGCCGTCATCGAAGCACGCGCGTGAGAATTTTTTTCTATCTCACACTGCCGCTTTATGTGCTCGATCAGGTGACGAAGTATCTCGTTCTCCGTTTCATCGATCCCTACGAGCCGGACCCGATCGTCCCGGACTTTTTCTCCATCGTCCACGTGACCAACACCGGCGCGGCTTTCGGCAAGTTCCAAAACAACAATGGCTTCTTCATCGCGCTTTCCTGTGTCGCCCTGATTGTCGCAGCCGTCCTTCTCGTTAGGGGGAGCTCGACGGATCCGTGGCGGCGGGTCGCCCTCGCTCTGCTCATGGCCGGCATTCTCGGCAACCTCACCGATCGCCTCGTTCACGGTCATGTGATTGATTTTCTCCTCTTCAACCTGCACATCCCCTTCGCCAATCCCTGGCCGGCTTTCAACGTCGCCGACTCCTGCATCTGCATCGCCGTCGTCTGCTTTATGGTTTATTCCTTCCGTGACTCGCGCCGCCTAGCGCCTAACGAATCCGTCGACTGACGGCGGTCGATGACCATCGCGTCTTTCGCTTCTTCACCGAGCATCGCCGCCGGTTGGGCTATCCTCGACAGTCGCGCCTAAACGGCGACGTTAGGCGGTGGACGTGATGAACCCAATGCTCGACACCGCGCGCAGCCTCGTCGATCGACTGCGCGCCGCCGGGCACCTGGCCTACTGGGCCGGCGGCTGCGTCCGCGATCTCGTTAGGGGCGTGACCCCGAAAGACATCGACATCGCAACCGACGCGCGCCCGGAGCAGGTGCAGAAAATTTTCCGCCGCACCTACGCTGTCGGGGCGCATTTCGGCGTCATCGTTGTTTTGGAAAATGATTTTCAATTCGAGGTCGCGACCTTCCGCTCCGATGGCGCGTATCTCGACGGGCGCCATCCCGTGGCCGTGAATTTTTCTTCGCCGGAAGAAGACGCCCGGCGGCGCGACTTCACCATCAACGGCATGTTCTACGACCCCCCTAACGACGCCGTGATTGATTTCGTCGGCGGCCGCGCCGATCTCGCCGCCCGTCTCGTTAGGGCGATTGGCGACCCGGCGCAGCGCTTCAGCGAAGATCGGCTCCGCCTCCTCCGCGCGGTCCGCTTCGCCACCGTCCTCGAGTTTGAAATCGAGCCGGCCACCTGGGCCGCGATCGTCAGGGCAGCGGACACGATCAACGCCATCAGCGCGGAACGTATTCGCGATGAGCTGGTGAAAATCTTCCTCTCGCCACATCGCGTTCGCGGCTGGGACCTGCTCGACGCCAGCGGTCTGATGAAAGCAATCCTGCCCGAAGTCGAGGCCCTCAAAGGCTGCGCACAACCGCCGCAATTTCACCCGGAAGGCGATGTTTTCCAGCACACCCGGCTCATGCTTTCGCTCCTGCCTAACGAAGTCTCGCTCCCGCTTGTCCTCAGTGTCCTCTTTCACGATATCGGCAAACCTCCGACCGCCACGGTCGATGAAACCGGTCGGATTCGCTTCAGCGGCCACGATAAAGTCGGCGCGGCGATGACGGACGCGCTCATGCATCGGCTCCGTTTTTCCCGGGCCGAGATCGAGGCGACGGTCGAAATGGTCGAACAGCACATGGTTTTCAAGGACGCGCCCAACATGCGGGTCGCGCGTCTCAAAAGGTTCATGGCGCGCCCGCATTTTACCGACGAACTGGAGCTGCATCGCGTCGATTGCCTGGGCAGCCACGGCATGCTGGACAATTATGATTACCTCGTGCGCAAACAGGAGGAATTCGCGAACGAACCGATCATTCCGCCACCGCTCGTTAGGGGCGATGACCTGATTGCGCTCGGCTTAAAGCCGGGGCCGATCTTTGGCGAGATCCTCGAAGCGGTCGAGACGCGCCAACTGGAAGGAACGCTGCGCGACCGGGCGGAAGCACTGGCCTGGGTGAAGACGGAGTTCGTTGAAGGGTTGAAGGGTTGAAGCGTTGAAGAGTTGAAGCGATGTAACACCGAAGGCCGCTCCAACGCTCCAACGCCCATGCGCATTCTCATGATCAGCAGCGAAGGTTGGCCGCTCGCCCGCTCCGGCGCGCTCGCCGACATTCTTGTCGCCCTCCCGCGCGAGATCAAGGCGCGGGGCCACGAGATCGCCCTCGCGATGCCGTTTTATCGCGAGGTGCGCGAGAACAAGAAGCTCAAGACCAAACCACTCCACGTCAGCCTCGAGATTTCGTTAGGCGAGAAAAACCTTTCGGCCGATCTCCTCGAAGGGCGCACGGCGGAGGATCTGCAAATCTTTTTTGTCCGCTGCGACGAGCTTTACGATCGCCCCGGCGTTTATCAGGAACGCGGCGAGCCCTACCCCGATAACGCCGCGCGATTCATCTTCTTCGACAAAGCCGCGGTCGAGCTGGCGCGGCGGATGACGCCCAGCCCCGAGATCTTGCATTGCCACAACTGGCCGGCCGCGCTCGTTCCCGTGCTCGTGCGCCACCAGGGTCTCCCCTTCGCCACCGTCCTCTCGATCCATCACCTCGCCGAGCAGGGCAGCTTCGACAGCTGGGATTTCCCCCTAACGAATCTGCCGGGGCGCTATTTCGAACCCACCGGGCTCGAGTTTTTCGGCCGGCTCAACCTTCTCAAAGGCGGCCTCCTTTTCGCCGATCGCATCGTCGTCTCCAGCCAGGTCTATGCGCAGGAAATCCAAACGCCCGGCTTCGGCGAAGGGCTCGATGTCGTTCTGCGCGAGCAGGCGCACAAACTCACCGGCATTCTCGGCGGCGCCGATTACAAACGCTGGAACCCGGCGACTGATAAGTTCCTTCCTGCCCGTTACGATGCCGGCCGCCTCGAAATCAAAGCCGTCTCGCGCAACGCTCTGCTCGACCAACTCCAGCTCGCGCCCGCGCCGCGCGGCCCCGTCTTCGGGATGGTCACACGCACCGTCGAGACCAAAGGGTTCGACATTCTCATGCCCGTGCTCGACCGCCTGCTGGCTGATGATGTCCGGCTCGTGATCCTCGGCAAAGGTGATGCCGCCTTTGAGACCGCGCTTGCCATCGCCGCGAGGCGTTACGTCGATCGGCTCGCCTACATCCAGGACTATGACGAGAAACTCGCCCATCTCATCGAAGGCGGGAGCGACCTCGCCCTCATCCCGTCGCGGGTCGAGCCGGGCGCCTTCAGCGCGATGCACAGCCTGAAGTACGGCGTTCTCCCGATCGCCCGCGGCACTCGCGGCGTCGAACAGATTATCGTGGACTACGACCCTGCGACCAATACCGGCTACGGTTTCCTCTTTTACGAATACGGCAGCGAACCGCTCTGGGACGCAATCAAGCGCGCCAAAGAAATTTTCATGCAGCGCGAGGAATGGGAGCGCCTCATGCGCCGCGCCATCGATTTGGATTTCAGTTGGGAAGTGGCCGCGGAAAGTTACGAGCGTCTCTACGGCCAGCTCATCTCACATCCCGCCGCGGCTGCCTAATAACATTTCCCTGAATGCAGGCAACGCGCCCGGATGTTGCCCACAAGTCAAGGTTCGCTTCGGCCCGGAACATCCCTTCCCAAGAGCAACCCGGGAATGAGGGAGCAAGGGCCGAGCACATCAAAGTGACTAACGAGCAAAGGAACGCAGACGAGCAACCACATCGTGGGGCAGACCAGGATGAGCTCGCATCCGCCAGACCAATGCGGAATTGTTCCGGCAAGCTATCCAGGATTACTCGCGCCATTTGTTTCCCAGACCATGAAGTCGTCCAGCGCTTCCCGGGTTTTATCGGCAATAAATCCGACCACGATCGCGTCATCCACAAAACCGAGAAACGGAGTCCCATCCGGAATCAGATCGAACGGGTCCACCAAATAGTTGAGAGCGGCTACGACCCACATCAGATGCGCATTCGAAAGCTGCCTGTATTCGCCGCGCTCATAGGCGCGGATGAGCCGAAGCATTGTCTGAAGATACGGCCAATTCTCCTTAAACCGCTGCCTCGGGAGCGAGGCTGCCTCTTTCGCGGCTTTTTCAAAAAGTGAGCGCAAACCGCCGGGACCCACGACCCGCAATTTTGCCTCGCGGAGCGCCCGGTCGAACGCCTCGCTGCGCAGGGCTGGATTGCGATAGGAGAGGTGCTTTTCCGCGCTCGATTTCGTTTTCGCCTTTTTCATTTGCCGCGAGGTAAACATCTCGATGCGTTAATGAGAAGCCAATTCATCTCCCGCAACGCCGGTCATCCCGAACGCAGCCGAGCAATCCCGCGGAGTGACCTCGAAACATCGCGAACTACAAAATCATCCGTCTTTTTCTGGATTCCTGGCTTCCGAATTTAACTCCCAAACACAAGCATATGGAAGAGGCGGTGCAAGCAGGGCAATTGCTAAGAGTCGAGCGTTCCCAAGTGCAACTTGGGAACGAGACGATAAAGGGTTTAGCTTTCCGCAAGTCATGCTTAGCGCTTGACTCGGCGGCAGTCGCTTCCAGCCGTCGCGGAGACCTGACTGCAAAACAGCCGACCGGCTCAAAAAGCCCGTCGGCCGAATCAGCCAGGATGACTCACTCCTATCTCGGCATCAGGTCGCCTGTTTGACTCACGCTGCCATCGGTGAAGATGATGAGATTGCCGTGGCCGTGGACGTTGGCTGTCTCGACAAACCAGGGTTGGCGCGGCCATCGGTGCGGGGTGGTCGGTTTATCATCGAAGCTCATTGGGAAATAATCGAGCCGCGCGTTT
>JAICXG010000349.1 GCA_025980625.1 Chthoniobacterales bacterium | reverse complement strand
GCAAAGTAATCGTCGAGTTCTTTCTTCGTTTTGAAGGCGGTGCCATAGATGCGTTGCAGTTGCGGGTTGCGTTCGTCGCCCTTGTAGTAGGCGCTCGCTACATTCGTTAGGCGAAAGGCTCCGATGTTTCCCGTGCGCATGACATGCGGCCCGGCGCAGAGGTCGAGAAAGTCGCCGTTGCGATAAAGCGAAATTTCTTCGTTAGGCGGGATTTTCTCGATGATGTCGAGCTTGAACTTGCTCGGGTCGGGCCGCGCCCCTAACGATGCCAGCTCGCCTCGCCGCGCGAGCGCGAGCGCTTCCTCGCGAGTAACGACCGAGCGCTCGAAGCGATGATTCGCCTTGGTCTCTTTCTTCATCTCCGCCTCAATCTTTCCGAAGTCCTCGGGCGAGATGCGGTAGGATAATTCGACGTCGTAATAAAAGCCGTTCTCAACCGGCGGCCCGGCAGCGAATTGCGCGTCGGGCCAAAGCCGCAGGATCGCAGTCGCGAGCACATGCGCGCAGGAATGACGGATCCGTTCCAGTTCCGTCATCGGCGGGCCCTCATGCGCCACCGGTTCTTCCGCGGCAGCCACATCTTCAGCGGCAGCTAATTCGTCGAGATCCATCGCTTCGAGTGAAAATTTCGGGCTGCAAGGTAAGCAGGTTGCGGCGATTTTGCACGGTGGCGCTGCTTCGACCCGGCACAGCCTGGCTCCTTCTCGGCTTGCTGCCGGCCGCGGCGCCGGCAGGGGATTTCGCGACCGAGCGTGAGCGCATGGTGAAAGAGCAAATCATCATGCGGGGCATCAGCGACCCGCGCGTCCTCGGCGCGCTCGGCAAAGTGCCGCGCGAACAATTTGTCCCCGGGTCGATGCGGGATTTGAGCTATACCGATCAGCCGCTGCCGATCGGGCACGACCAGACAATCTCGCAGCCGTTCATCGTTGCGTTCATGACCGACAAGTTGCAGGTCAAACCGGGCGATCGCGTTTTGGAAATCGGGACTGGATCTGGGTATCAGGCTGCGGTTCTAGCGGAGATGGGGGCGAAGGTCTATACGATCGAGATCGTGGAGTCGTTAGGCAAACGGGCCGCGGCCACGCTCGAGCGGCTCGGCTACAAGAACGTGGTGGTGAAAATCGGCGACGGCTACAAAGGCTGGCCCGAGCACGCGCCCTTCGATGCGGTGATCGTGACCTGCGCGCCTGATCACGTCCCGGGGCCGCTCGTTGAGCAAACAAAGGAAGGCGGCCGAATCGTCATCCCGCTCGGTCCGCCTAACGATCAGGAACTTTATCTCCTGGAAAAGAAGAACGGCCGGCTGGAGCGCCGCGCCGTCTTGCCGGTGCGCTTCGTACCAATGACGGGGAGAGCGGAAAAGGTGCCGAGCCCTTAGCCGCGTTTGCTGAAAATCTTCAGTTCGTCGGCGGCCTTTTGCAGCTCGTCGAGCATTTCGAGCGTGGCCTGCTGCTTCTTGATCGTAGCGGCGTTCGTCGCCTTCATTTGTTGAACGAGCTGCAAGATCGCCTTGAGATCGCCGGTTGCAGGACCGCTCGCGCCTGACGTTTTCGCTTTTGCCGGTCCAGGCGTGGCAGCCTGAATCACAACGTCCGGCGGGGGCGACTGCGCCTCGATCGCGCCGATCGTTAGGCTAAAGACAAAGAGAAGAGCGAGAAAGCGCGTTTTCATCCTAACGACCTCCTCGACTGGAGTAGATCCGGGCGACCCGGATCGCTTCGGCGACCTGCGCGAGCTTGGCGTCGATCTTGGTCTGGTTCTCCGCGATCTCGAGTTGTTGCGCCTGCACATCCTGGAGCATGGCTTCGAGCTGTTTCTGATCGTCAGCCACAGGTGATTGGGCGGCGAGTGTAGCCGCCAGCACGATCAACGCGCCGAGCAGTGTGATTTTTTTCATAGGAAAGAAAAGATCCCGGGCAGCCAAGGGAGCAAGTCACGTTCCGGACCGCGCTCGCAGGAGGCAGCGGCGCGGAAATTGCTTGCGGGATAGAGACCACTTGTTACCCTCTGCGCATGGCCGGGCCGGGAATGTTTCAGTCGCAAAATTTGTCCCTCCAACAGGTCCTCGCGCCGCAATTGCAACAGAGCCTGCTCATCCTCCAGGCGCCCCTGCTCGAGCTGCGCAATCTCGTCCAGCAGGAGATGGAAACCAACCCGGTGCTCGAGGAGTTGGCCGACCCGACGGACGAGGAACGCGCCGCGTCCGACACCGAAACGGACGAGAAATTCAAGGAGGAATTCGATCAGCTGGCGAAGCTCGACGACGAATGGCGCGATTACATGGCGCAATCGGGCAGCTACAGCG
>JAICXG010000088.1 GCA_025980625.1 Chthoniobacterales bacterium | reverse complement strand
TTCGATGGATTGACTCACGCCGGGTCGTTGTTGGACAAATCGCCTGCATTGGCAAGCTTGAACCAGCGCCCGACCGTGTCATGCCAGTGAGCGATCAAACCAAAACCGAGCGGACTCCGGCTCTGGCCGCGCAAGCGCAAATCCAGTCGTGGATGCGCGCGGTTGCCGCGCCGACTGATGGCGGGCCGGTGGTGCGCGTCGAAGGCTGGGCGTTCGCGACGGATGGCGCGGTATTGAGAGAAGTGAGAGCGGTTGCACTGGAGCGAACGTGGACGGCGATTTATCCGATCCCGCGTCCAGACGTGGCGGCGGCATTTCCGCAGGCGCTGCACGCCGGCGCGAGCGGCTTTGCCATCCAGATCACGGGCGCGCCGCGTACTCCACTCAAGATCCAGCTCGAAGCGAAATTGCCTAACGATGAGGTTTGGACCGGTTTTGCCCGGACCCGTTCGGCTGCGGACACGGTGGAGTCCAGCCTAACGAGTGCGCTGCATCCCGGCTTTGGCTTGTGGTTCGACGAGCCGCGCGAATGGGCGAAACTGCCGCGCCGCTTCCGTATCTCCGGCTGGTGTTTTCCAAAAAGCGGGCAGCCGATTCAGGGCATTCGAGCGCGGATCGGCGGCCGCGAATACCCGGGCAGCTACGGGATTTTTCGCGCCGATGTCGCCGACCTGCACCGCGAGCAGCCGGGCACTTTCAAGAGCGGATTCGCGATTGCCGCGGAAGCGCCGCGCGGCCGCGCCATCCTGCGCCTCGAAGCGCGGCTCATGGATGGCGAATGGGTCGAAGTCTTCAGTAAACGAATCCGCGCGCCACTCATCAATGTCAGGCCGATTGCGGACCCGCAACTCTGGGAGATCGGCGACTACCAAACGTGGATTCGACGCTACGATCGGCTGACCGGGGCCGATCGGCGCGAAATCAAACGCGCCATCGCGCGGCTCGCAACGCGTCCGCTGCTTTCGATCGTCATGCCGGTCTACAACCCGAGCGCGGCGCATCTGCGCGAAGCGATCAACTCGGTGCGGGCGCAGCTTTATCCCGATTGGGAGCTTTGCATCGCCGACGACGCCTCGAGCGCGCCCCACGTCCGCCCGATTCTCCGGCATTACGAAAAGCGGGATGCGCGAATTAAAGTGCGATATCGGCGGGAAAATGGCGGGATCGCCGCGGCCTCCAACGATGCGCTTAGCCTAACGACCGGGGAATTCGTCGCGCTGCTCGACGACGATGACGTGCTCGTCCCGGCTGCGCTTTTTTTTGTCGCCTGCGAGATCAACACTCATCCCGAAGCGCAACTGATCTACAGCGATGAAGACAAACTCGACATCATCGGCCGCCGCGGGAACGCGCATTTCAAAGCGGATTGGAATTCCGCCCTCTTCCTCGCACAGAATTTCTTTTCTCATCTCGGCGTTTTCAAAGCCGAGCTGATCAAGTCGCTCGGTTTTCGCGCCGGTTTCGAAGGCTCGCAGGATTACGACCTCGTGCTGCGCGCCAGCGAGAAGGTTGCGCCTAACGAGGTCCGGCACATCCCCCGCATTCTCTATCACTGGCGGATGTCGGAAAAAAGTGCGGCGCTGAACTTTGAAGCCAAACCGCATGCCCGCGCGGCCGCGATCAGAGCCGTGAGCGAACACCTCGCGCGCCGCCAAATCCGCGCCGAGGTGACCAGCTCGGGTGACGAAGATTTTCGTCGCATCCGTTACCTTTTGCCTAACGAAAAGCCGCGTGTCTCGATCGTGATCCCGACGCGCGACCTCGTCGAATTGCTGCAGCCGTGCGTCGAGAGCATTCTTGAGAAAACCAGCTATCCAAATTTCGAGCTCGTCCTGCTCGACAACGATTCCCGCGAGCCGCGTTCGTTAGGCTTGCTCGAGCGGGTGGGTCGCGAAGGGCGCGTCCGCGTGCTGCGTGCGGCGGGAGAATTCAACTTCGGCGCGCTCAACAACCTCGGCATCGCGCAGGTTGATTCCGAGTTCGTCGCGCTTCTGAACAATGATCTCACCGTCATCACGCCGGACTGGCTCGAGGAAATGGTGAGTCAGGCGCTTGCGCCCGATGTCGGCGCGGTTGGTGCGCGATTGCTTTACCCGGATGGGCGAATTCAACACGCCGGTGTTATTCTCGGCGGCGGCGGGGTCGCGGCCCACGCGCACAAAGGTTTGCCGCGCACAAACCACGGCTATTTTTCGCGCGCCATTCTCGCCCAGGAACTCTCGGCCGTGACCGCGGCCTGCATGCTCGTTAGGCGCAGTGCCTACCTCGAGGTCGGCGGTTTCGAGGAGGAACATCTCAAAATCGCGTTCAACGATGTCGATTTTTGCCTGCGATTGCGCCGCGCCGGTTATCGCATCATCTACACTCCCTACGCCGAGTTCTATCACCATGAATCAGCCAGCCGCGGCCTTGAGGACACGGTGCGGAAGCATCAGCGATTCGAAACGGAGATTGCATACATGCACAAGAGGTGGGGCGAAATGCTCGAGCGCGACCCGGCCTACAATCCCAATCTCTCCCTCGCCGCGGCCGATTTTACCCTCGCCTTCCCGCCCCGCACGCAAGATCCATGGCGGCGCAAGTAATCGCGCCTAACGAATCTCTGCCCGCCGCGGCGGAATACTTTTTCCACCTCGACGCGCTTCCACCTGCGGTCAGTTACAGTTCGTCGCTCGAGTTAACCGGCTGGCTCTTTCATCGCCGCAGCGCTCCGATCCATGGACTGCGCGCCCTCGTCAAGAGCCCGCTGCGCCCGGTGCGCACCTTCAAGGCGCGAAGGAAACGCGCGCGGCCGGCGCTCGGCGCCGCCTATCCCAATCTGCCGGACGCCGGAATGAGCGGATTTCTGATCGAAGTCGACGGGCTCCCGCTCGGGCCGGCTACGCTCGAGTTGGAAGTGCGAGACGCGGCGAAGAACTGGCGAACGATTTTTCGAGATCGCATTACGACGCTGCCGCTCGACTGGCTTGGGCGGATGCGGTTCCCGCAGCTCCAGGATTCGATCGTTAGGCGACTGACTCCGCCGAATGGCGGCGGGGATGGCGCGCGCGAGGTCGAAAGCGGCGAGCTGGCGGAAATCAAGGCGCGGATGGCGAACGCCGCCACCGTCGCAGCCCCGGTCGCGATCCGATCGGTGCTCCTCTACGTCACCTCGAAATCCAATCTCTTCATTCGGGAAATTGCCGATTTGGTTTGCGCCGGATTTCGCGACGCGGGCTTCAACGCGGAATTGCTTGTCGATACGATCCCGCAGGAGGAAACGCCGGACGACACGATCCAGATCGTGGTCACGCCGCACGAGTTCTACAATCTCTTTCTGCGCGAGCGGCTTCCTCGCGGGGAGCTGCAACGGCGAACGCGCAATCTTTACCTGCTCGGAACCGAACAGCCGGAGAGCGATTGGTTCCATAGCAATCTCACGATCGCGCCCTACGCTCGCGCGATGCTCGACATCAACCCGCTCGGGGTTGAGGGCTATCGCGCGCGCGGGCTGCGCTGCATTCATCTCCCGCTCGGGTATCACCCGATGCTCGCCGCAACCAAAGTTGCACCGCCTAACGAACGTGTTGTCGACCTCTCTCTGCTCGCTTCGCTGACCGAGCGACGGGAAAAATTTCTCGCGGAACACGCGGACTTCTTTGCCGCGCGCCACTGTCATTTACGGCTGGTGCCGATTGGCTTCGCGAAAACGGAAACGACGAAAAGTTACCTGCCGGTGAACGAGCGGAATGCGCTCCTTCAGCGCTCGAAGATTCTGCTCAACATCCATTATTCGGACCTGCGCTATTTCGAATGGCACCGCATGCTCGTCGGTTTGGCGAACGGCTGCTGCATCATCACGGAAACCTGCGAAGGCTACGCCCCGCTCGTGCCGGGAAAACATTTCGTGATGGTAGAAACGGGCGGGATCATCCGGGCGTGCGAGTATTACCTCGGCCATCCGGCTGAACGGGAGGCGATCGCGCGCGCCGGCGCGGCATTCATTCGTGAGCATTTCCGGCAGGCGGCGAACTGCGCCGCTTGCGCGGAACAGATCGCGAACGGGCGTTACTTTTCGTTAGGCGCGGGAGGCGACGAGAAGGAGAGTGGCGGCGTTCCTCTACCGGCTGAACTGCGCGAATCGACCCGGGACGACGACTCGCTGCTTCAGGCAATCGCGAAGGATTTGCGGACGTTTTTCGTGCCGAAAAGTCGTCCTGCCCTAACGAATGCGACAGCAACTGGCGATGAAAAAACGATCGCCGAGATCGCAGAAAAACGTCGCGGGTTTGTGGAGCGCTTTGCCTTGCAGGAAGCGGCGGTGCGGAGGGGCGAGGAGATTTGGAGCATCAGCGATAACGATTCCTTTCCCGCTTATTCCTCGCCCGCGATCTCGATCGTGGTCACGCTCTACAACTACGAGCGCTACATCTCGCAGTGCCTAACGAGCCTCGAGCGGGCCGAGCGCGTAGCGATTCCCGGTGGAATTGAGGTCTTGATCGTGGAAGACGCTTCGACCGATCGCTCGCTGCAATATGCGCGAGCGGCGCAGCGCGCGTCAGAGCTGGCGGTGCGAATCGTGGCGAAGAAATTCAACACCGGCCTGGCGGATGCCCGCAACCTTGGACTCCGACTGGCGCGCGCGCCCTACGCCTTCATTATGGACGCCGATAATCTGATTTTCCCGCGCGCGCTCCGGTTGCTCTACGAGGCGATCACCGCTTCCAGTTCAGCCGCGGCGTATTCGATCCTGTGCCGGTTCGGTGGTCGGCCTAACGATCGGCGCGGATTGCTCTCCTATTACGATTGGGACCCGCGGATGCTCGTCGAACATCCCTACATTGATGCGATGGCGCTCTTCGACCGCGCACAATTGCTCGGGCTCGGTGGTTATAATAATGAGCTGTTCAAGATCGGGTGGTTTGGCTGGGAAGATTATGAGCTCTGGTTGCGGATGGCGGCGAGCCATCTCTCGGCCAGACTGGTGCCGAACATTCTTTGTCTTTATCGCCATCACGAAGCAGCCATGAGCAACACGACCAACCTGTTCGAGATCGAACTCGTCAGGCATTTGATTCAGCGATATCAACCGCTGATCGACGAATATCAGCCGAAAGAGCGAGTGTTCGGGGTGGAATGGAGTCGGCTGGCGTCCCCGTCATCCTGAGCGGAGCGCAGCGGAGTCGAAGGATCCCGCGGCGAAACGAGAAGCATGGGTTGCAGCGAGGGCGAACCGCTCTCCGGGCCCGTTTTGCTTCTCAATTACGCGACGGGATCCCTCGACTCCGCTCCGCTCGGGATGACGCAAGCGCGCGGACGTTTCCATCCGCGCGCTTGAATTCGTTAGGCCTCGTTAGGCGAAGGAGACTCAGGCTTCACTCAGCTCGACGTCGACCGGGCGCTCTTTTTTGTTCAAGGCCCGGCGCAGCTTCGAGAGTGCGATGTTCTGCAATTGGCGAATGCGTTCGCGCGTGACCCCGAACTTTTTGCCCACTTCCTCGAGCGTCTTCGGCTTGCCGCCGTCGAGCCCAAAGCGGGAGAAGATGATCTTGCGCTCGCGATCGTCGAGCACATCGAGTAAACCGCCGACTTCGTTGCGGAGGTTTTTGTCGCGCAACAGCTCGAACGGCGTCTGCGCATCTTCGTCGCCCACGATCTCGCCAAACTCGGTCGAGTCATCGTCGCTGATCGGCGCGTCGAGCGAAGCCGGGCGAATCGAGACCGTCTTGAGCTGCGAGACTTTGCCCGCAGCAATCCCGATCTCCTCGCCGAGCTCGTCGTCGGTCGGTTCGCGGCCGAGCTCCTCGCTCATCTGAAGTGAGACGCGGCGCATTTTGGAAATCTTGTCGACGAGGTGCACGGGCAACCGGATCGTTTTTGATTGATTGGCGAGCGCGCGCTTGATCGATTGTTTAATCCACCAAGCGGCATAGGTCGAAAGCTTACCACCTTTGGCGGGATCAAAACGTTCGACCGCTTTCATGAGCCCGATGTTGCCCTCGGAAACGAGGTCGAGCAGAGGCAGACCGAGATTCGCATAGTCGTGCGCGATCTTGACGACCAGACGCAGATTTGAGCGGATCATCAGGGCGCGTGCTTCTTTGTCGCCCTTCTTGATTTTGGCGGCGAGCTCAATCTCCTGCTGTGGCGTGAGGAGCGGGATTTGCCCGATCTCCCGCAGGTAAATCTTTATTCCTGTGTCGCTATCTTCAGCGGCCATATAATTTCTCATGCGGTAGGTGAAAAGGTGTATGGTAAAGGCACAAACGGCTGACGGGGCGGGGCTGCCGGCTTTTGTGAAATCGAGTTTGTAGCATCAGTCAAACTATTTAACAAGGTTAAATATCGATATAGAGACAGCCCTCGCACGTTTGTTGTTCATTTGTTTGAGAGTGTCGAGCACCAAATTTAGGCGAGCCGCGAATCCCCGATCCTTCCTGTGGTAGGAGGGGCGAATCGATTTGCTATTCCCTCATTCGCATCCAGCAGTCGAGCCGTTTGTGCCAAACCTCATTTTCCCCGCCGGCTGGACCTTTTTTCGATAGCCCCGCGCTGCAATTTATTCGACCGGAGGTATTCCCACGCTTCGACATCAGCTCGTGTCCGGGTTGGATTCGTGCAGCGAACAATCGAGATTTTGTCGAAAGTAACGGTGGAAAACGGCAAAGAGATCGACTCGGCCAGCCGCCTTTTGTGTTCCATCGGAAGCGTCCGGTAGAGCAGGCTGAGGTGGGGATCGTATTGCCGGTCATAAAGGCCTAACGATTGGCGCAGGTGCTCCAGGGCCGAAGTCCTCGCGAATCTGACGAAAAGGGTTTTCGTAAAAGTGGCGGAAGCGAAGATGCCGACGGGACGCAATCGAATCGGCCCCGCGGCAACGAGCGGCGGCAAGCGCACGGACATATCGAGCAGCCCGAGTGTGACGTGCGGTTCGAATCGGGCGGCGTCGAATTCGCGCGCGAGGCGCGCAATCGTGGCGTGAAAAAAAGCGCGCGCTCGTTCGGCGGGGTCGAGCCAGAAGGCAAAGACGAAATCTTTGGGTTGGCGCGTGGGCACGTTCGGAGCTTGTCCGGAAGGAATCGTACTGGCGAGATTTTCGAATGGAGCGGCGCGGGTTGGTTGCTAGCTTCTACTTCATGCCCACAAACGTACTCGGGACCCAGCTGCGCGCCTGTTGCCAGGACCCGCTGACCGGTTTTCATCGCGACGGATTTTGTCATACCGCACCGGAAGACATTGGACAGCACACGGTTTGTGCGGAGATGACGAGGGATTTCCTCGACTACTCGGTGCTGATGGGGAACGACTTGGTGACGCCACAAAGGCGATTTGGTTTTCCGGGACTGAAGCCGGGTGATCGCTGGTGCATCTGCGTAACGCGCTGGATGCAGGCGTTGGAACGCGGCCTCGCGCCGCCGGTCGACCTCGAGGCGACGCATTCATCGGCGCTCGAGTTCGTCAGTCTCGAGGACCTGCAGGCGCACGCATTAAAGCAAGCCTAACGCCTGCCGGGATCACGCATCTGGTGTCGAGCAGCGATCACGGGAGCGTGTCAGGCGCTGAAGCAACGCTGCTCGATCGGTAGGCACCCGGCGAGCACTCCAGAATCTTCGGCCGATTCGCGGCAAGGGGTTTCGTTAGGCTAAATAAAATTTAAGCTGCCGAATGCCGCCGGTTTGATATGCTCGACAGATCGTTTGACGCAAATTCCAATGAAACACACGCTTCTCACAACTGTCTGCTTTCTACTCTTTTCAATCTCCGCGGCCCACGCGCAATGGAGTTCCGATCCAATGGTTAACCTCGGCGTCGCGATCAAACCGGACGACCAAGTTCAGCCCAAGATTCGCGCCACGCCCGGCGGCGGCTGCTACATCAGTTGGTTCGATAACGATCCCACGGGTCATCCTCCCTTCGGATATGATGTCGATATGCAGCGCCTCGATGCCAGCGGCTTCGCACAGTGGCAGAGCGGCGGGATTCGATTTGCCGATCTCGGAATGAGCTCGACCCAGGATTACGGACTCGAAGTCGACACGGAGGGCAATGCCCTGCTCGCTTTTCTAGACGATCGGCACCCGCCCGGAGTCAGCAATGTAACGGTGATGAAGGTCGATCGTTACGGACGGCAACTTTGGGGGAAATTTGGCCGGCAAGTTGGAGTCGACGCCGGCTTCAATGGCAACCCGAAGATCACCGGCACTTCCGATGGCTATGCGGTGGCGGCTTGGATTAATAACAGCGACATCGTACTGCAGCGCCTCAGCCCGACCGGCGACCGGCTTTGGGGCAGTGGCATTCGGATTACCGCCCCGGCCGGCCTCACCTATGCGGTGGCTGATCTCCACGCCGGCGACGACGGTTCGGCCATCATTTCTTTTGTCTCCTCGGCTGGATTCACCGGCCCGAAGCACCTCCTGGCGAACAAAATTAGTCCGACGGGCGAGCTGCTTTGGGGCACGGATCACGTGATAGTGTTTGACGGCGGCTCGCTGCAATTTGGGAACTTCCCGCCTTTCGTAACGGATGGCGCTGGCGGTGCGGTGTTCGGCTGGTACGAGGTCGATCCCTTGCAATCGCGTGCTCAGCATATTTTGAGCGACGGCACCGAGGCTTTCCCGCACAACGGCGTTCCGGGTTCAACCGATACGTCGCACAACCAGGTTAACCCGAGCGTGTCCTATGATCCGGCGACAGGTTCGACGTATCTTTTTTGGGACGAAATCCTCCCCGGCCCGTTGACCAACGAAGGCATCTCCGCACAGAAATTCGACGGCGCTGGTGTTGTTCAATGGGGCGCAACCGGCTTGGTAGTCCAGCCGTTCACTTCCGCTGCCGTGATCAATGTGACGAGCGCGTTTACTGCCGAGGGACCGCTGGTCGTTTGGTCCTCGGAGGCCACTTTCGCCCAGGACACAATTATGGGTGCGAAGGTGGACTCGAGCGGCACTATCATCTGCCCGCCCTTTGCCGTTTCCTCGATCCTCTCCTCAAAGTCACGGCTCGATCTTACCCTTGCCGCCAATGGTCAGGCGCTGGCGGTTTGGAGCGATGGCCGCGCCGATGGCGGCGACATTTACGCTCAGAACATCAAGTCCGACTGTTCGCTCGGCCGATAGCGGCAGCGATACAGGGGCTGGCGTATTCTTGGACACTGGCTCAGTATAACCTGAGCCAGTGACTATCCTTGACGAAAATGGCGCAAGGATTGCATTCTCGTTAAAGGCGGGAGTTGCCGCTGCTTTGTAAATCTCCATGAAAAAACACCCTGTTATTATTCTGGGCGGCGGTCCCGCCGGTTCCGTGACCGCGATGCATCTTCTTCAGCGCGGTATCACACCGTTGATCGTCGAACGCCACGATCATCCGCGATACCATGTCGGAGAATCGCTGACAGGAGCAACCGCAGTCACCCTGAAGGAACTCGGGCTTGGCCCGGCCATCGAAGCGCAGCGGTATCCGATCAAGCACGGCGCCGTGTTTTATGGTCCAGAGGGTAAGAATGACTTCTGGGTCGGGTTGGTGCGACGCAACGAGCAGAACGTGCAGGTACCAACTTCGACCTGGAACGTGATGCGGAGCACATTCGACAAGCTCCTCTTCGACGCCGCACTGGAGCGCGGCGCGCAATGGATCAAGGCGCGGGCACTGGCGCCGCTGGTCAAGGACGACGCTGTTATCGGGCTGAAAATCGAGACTCCAGACGGAGCGACAGACAATCTGTATTCAGAGGTGCTGATCGATGCCTCCGGATGCGCCACCTTTCTCGCTAACCACAAGGTGACCGGGCGCAAAGTGCCCGGCAGCTCCGACAAGCAAATCGCTCTCTTTAGTCAGTTCGCCAATACGATTCGCGATAACGGAAGCGAACTGCACGAGCAACCAGGGAACACCCTGCTTTATTACCAGGCGAAATATTATTGGGCCTGGTTCATTCCAGTGAGCGAAGAGCTGACCAGCGTCGGCGTCGTCTTCACAAGCGACTATTTCAAGAAAGCGCGAATGACAAAGGAGCAAATGTTCCTGCACGAATGCCGGCACATGACTCCTGTGTTGTCGAAGCGTCTGCCCGACCTCACCCTCCAGGAACCCGTTTCTGCGATCCCGAATTTCTCCTATCAGGTCTACAATTACACGGGCAAAGGCTTTATCTGCATCGGCGATGCGCATCGCTTCATCGATCCAATCTTCGCCTATGGCGTTTATTTTGGGATCCAGGAAGGGCTTTTTGCGGCTGACGCGGTTGCACAGTTTCTTTCCGGCGAACGAAACGCGAATGGCAATCCCTTTGCGGACCTCGAGCCGCTCTTTGAGGAAGGCAGCGATGTAGTGGAAGACGTGGTCGGCGTGCTTTGGGAATATCCTCTCGCCTTTCAGCGGATCGTTACTTGGAGAGATAAAGAGCCGTCGCTGGACCTGCTCTCGGGTCTGATTTACGGAGAATGCGGCCGCAACAACGTCGCGCGGATCGCCTTGCGCAAACTGATGGCGACCAAGGAAGCAGAACGCGCGGCGCTGCAGCAACGCGACCACGAGCCGGGCAACATCGAGCTGGCGGTGGCCTGAGGGTTCGGCTGCGCTTGCAGAGGACCCGAAGCAGCGTTTAGATCACAGTTCCCG
>JAICXG010000126.1 GCA_025980625.1 Chthoniobacterales bacterium | reverse complement strand
TCGGCTCAGGCTGTAATGGGTCTGTTACTCGGTGATGTCGACGGTGATGGCTCAGTTACCACGACCGATGCGCAGATCGCGCGGGCCGACCAGGGCCAAACGACCGACGAAAGCAACTTCCGCGTAGATATCAACGTGAATGGCACGATCGACCGGCAGGACGCGTCCATCGTAAAGAGACAGATCGGCACCTCGTTGCCTTAAACCAAGGCAGGTTCCCTTAAGGCGATCAAAGCCTCCTAGAGCCGGCGTGGCGCATAGCTGCGATCGGTCTCATCAATTTTGCAGCCTGCGCCAATCCGCGACACTTGGAGATTGGAACAAGGAAACGGATGCGCTCGATTGCGAGTTAAGGGCCGTTTTATAGGTTGAACCATGCGGATCGACAAGTTCACGCAAAAAATGCAGGAGGCGCTGCAAACCGCGCACGACCTTGCCGCGCAGTCCAACCAGCAGGAGATTACGAACGAACATTTCCTGCTCGCTCTGCTCGAGCAGCCTGACGGGATCACCCAGCCGTTGCTCGAAAAGCTCGGTGTTCCGCCTGAGACATTGCGGCAACGAATCCGCGGCGCGATCGAAAAGCTGCCGCGGATCAGCGGCGCCGGTATCGAGCAAAGGCTCGGCAGCGAGTTGCGCAGCGTGCTCGACGGCGCGGACAAGGAAATGGCGAAACTCAAAGACGAGTTCGTTAGCGCGGAGCATTACCTGCTTGCCCTAACGAACTCGAAAGCGCCGGCCGCGCGTGCCCTTCAGGACCTCGGCGTGACGCGCGACAAACTAATGCAGGCGCTCCAGCAGGTGCGCGGCTCGCAACGCGTCACGGATCAAAATCCCGAGGGAAAATATCAGGCCTTGGAAAAATACGGACGCGACCTCACTCAGCTGGCGCGCCGCGGCAAAATCGATCCGGTGATTGGCCGCGACAACGAAATCCGGCGCGTCATGCAGGTCCTTTCGCGCCGGACGAAAAACAATCCCGTGCTCATCGGTGAACCGGGTGTGGGCAAGACCGCGATCGTGGAAGGCCTCGCGCGCCGGATCATTTCCGGCGACGTGCCTGAATCGCTCAAGAACAAGCGCCTGGTGGCGATGGATATCGGCTCCATGATCGCGGGAGCAAAGTTCCGCGGCGAATTCGAGGACCGCCTGAAAGCTTTTCTCAAGGAAGTGACTGACTCCCAAGGCGAGATCATTCTTTTCATCGACGAGCTGCACACCATCGTCGGCGCGGGCGCGAGTGAAGGAGCGGTCGATGCTTCGAACATGCTCAAGCCGCAACTGGCACGCGGTGAGTTGCGCACCATCGGCGCCACCACCCTCGCTGAGTATCGCAAATACATCGAAAAAGACGCCGCGCTCGAGCGCCGGTTCCAGCCCGTCATGGTGGATGAGCCGAGCGTCGAAGATACGATCGCGATCCTGCGCGGGTTGAAGGAGCGCTATGAAGTGCACCACGGCGTGAGGATTCGCGATTCGGCGCTGGTCGCGGCCGCGGTGCTTTCGCATCGCTACATCAGCGATCGCTTTCTTCCCGATAAGGCGGTCGACCTTGTCGACGAAGCGGCTTCGCGCCTGAAGATCGAGCTGGATTCGATGCCGACCGAAATCGACGTGATCGAGCGCGCAATCATGCAGCACGAAATGGAGCGTCAGGCTTTGAAGAAAGAAAAAGATGCGGCGAGCAAAGAGCGCCTAACGAAGCTGGAGAGAGAGCTGGCGGAGTTGAAAGAAAAATCGTCGGCCATGAAAGCCGAATGGCAAAAGGAAAAAGCCGAGATCGGCGCCCAGGCCAAGGTCAAAGAAGAGCTGGAGGCGTTGCGCACGGAATTGGAACGCGCCCAGCGCCGCGGCGAATTGGCGCGGGCGAGCGAGATCCAATACGGGCGCATTCCGGAGCTCGAGAAACGGCTCGGCGAGCTCGCGGCAAAGGAAGCGACCGACGAGAAACCGCGTCTCTTGCGCGAAGAAGTCACTGAGGAAGATATTGCCGAAGTCGTTTCCAGCTGGACCGGGATTCCGGTTTCGCGATTACAGGAAGGCGAGAGAGCTAAACTCGTTAGGCTGGAGGAACACCTCCACGAACGCGTGGTTGATCAGGAGGCGGCGATCCGGGCCGTGGCCAATGCTGTCCGCCGCGCCCGCGCCGGTTTGCAGGACGAGAATCGCCCGATCGGCTCCTTCATTTTCCTCGGCCCGACCGGCGTCGGCAAAACCGAACTCTCACGCGCGCTCGCGGAATTTTTGTTCGACGACGAGCGCAACATGATTCGCATCGACATGAGCGAATACATGGAAAAACACACGGTCGCGCGACTCATCGGCGCGCCGCCCGGTTACGTCGGTTACGAGGAAGGCGGCCAGCTCAGTGAAGCCGTCCGGCGCAAACCGTACTCGGTCGTTCTTTTCGACGAAATCGAGAAGGCGCACCCGGAAGTCTTCAACGTGCTCCTGCAAGTGCTCGACGATGGCCGCATCACCGACGGCCAGGGCCGCACGGTCGATTTCAAAAACACGGTCATCATCATGACCTCGAACATCGGCTCGCAATACATCACCGAGGAAGCTTCGAGCGAAGGTCGCGCGCGGCTTGTGATGGACGCGTTGCGGCAACATTTCCGTCCGGAATTTTTGAATCGCGTCGACGAGATCATCATGTTCGATCGGTTGAGCGATGAAGACCTGAAGAAGATCGTCGAGATCCAGCTTCGCCGCCTGACGAAACGGCTGGAGGCGCAAAAAATTACGCTGCAATTGACCGACGCGGCCAAAGAACTGATCGCGCGCGAGGGTTACGATCCGGTTTATGGCGCGCGGCCCCTGAAGCGCGCGATTCAGAAAGAAATACTCGACCCACTGAGCATGCAGATTCTGGAGGGGAAAGTCCACGAGGGTCAAACTGTTCGGGCCGAAGCCCGCGACGGCAGGATCATATTCGAAGGTCAGTCATTCTAAGTGGACTCAGCAGAGTTGAGCCACGGCTTGAATTCGGCGCGCAGTATGCGATTTGCTTCGCCATGAGACCAATCCTTGCCTTACTCGCTGCTTTGTCGCTCGCTGTCGCCCCGACTTACGCCGGCACTTCCTGTTCTGCGATGTCGGGAAACAAAGCTGATTGCTCGAAGATGTTCGCCGAGATGAAGCTCACACCGAAGCAAAAGGCCAGGCTCGACGCTGCTCAGCGCGAGTGCAACAAAGCCGGCTGCACGAAGCAAAGCATGGACAAGTTCATGCACACCGCCAAAGGTGTGCTCACGGCGCAGCAATACGCAGAGCTGGAAGCCAAATGCCAGCAATGCATGCAGACCAAATCCTAGCTGCAAGCGCAGGAAGTCAGGCAAGATGCCTGACTTCCGTTTAAACGATACCCTGGCGCAGGTCGGCGTGTTTGCCGGCCAGTAGCTCCTGCGTGAGATCGTAGCCGGCGCGGTCGGCGTTCTCGGAAGTGCCGGCGAAATGATGATCGATCCGCATCCTGGCCGAGCGACAAAAATAATTCGCCACGGAGATGATTTCCCCGGCCGGCTCGCCGCGCTCGATCTTGTATTGCGCAAATGAGCAGGTTGCGCTGATCGCAAACAACTCGGTCGCGATCCCGACGAAACGTGAGAGCAACAACTGCTCGCGCTCGAGCTTCGGGCCAAAGCGCGCCATGGCGTGAAACAAACCGCGCGCCAATCGCTTGCTCTCGCTCGCCGCATAACGAACGTGCGGCCGCAAATCTGCATGGAGTTTTTCGAGACCGCCGGTGCTCGCCGGCAGCCATTGTTTCGGATACCAGCTCGCGTAAAACTTGCCCGATCTGAAAGCGGCTCTCGCGCGTTCCGACCTCGGTAGCTGCGTGTTGAACATCGCCCCGCCGACTTTCAGATGTGGATCAAGCGCCTCGCGCGCGATAAACAAGCGCATGATCTCACTCGAGCCTTCAAAGATCATGTTGATGCGGCAGTCGCGCAGAAATCGCTCCACCGGAATTCCCTCTTCGCCGCGGCCTTCGAGGGATTGCGCAGTCTCATAACCGCGTCCGCCGCGAACTTGCATCGCTTCGTCGGCAATCCGCCAGGTCGCTTCCGTCGACCACATTTTGCACATCGCCGTTTCGATGCGCAGATCGCCCGCTTTGCGATCGACCAGCGCGCTCGTCAGGAAAGTCATCGCTTCCATCGCAAAAACATTGCCCGCGATCTCCGCGATTTTGCCCGCGATCGCATAGTGTTTCCCGATCGGGACGCCCCATTGCACGCGTTCGCTCGCCCATTTGCGGCAGATATCGAGCAATCGTTTCGACAAACCGACGCACGCCGCCGGAATCGTTAGGCGACCCGTATTCAGAGTCGTTAGGGCGACTTTCAGGCCTTGGCCTTCTTTCGCCACCAGGTTCTCCTTCGGGACCCGCACATTGGTAAACTTCACGATCCCGTTGTAGAGCGCGCGCAGGCCCATGAAGTGGCAGCGATAGGTGATCTCGAGCCCGGGCGAATCGACGTCGACGATGAAGGCGCTGATCTGCTTGCGCTCCTTGCCGTTCACAATTTTGGGCGCGGTCCGCGCCATCACCACAAGCACGCCGGCTTTGATCAAATTCGTGCACCAAAGTTTCTCGCCATTCAAAATGTAAGCCGAGCCATCCTCGGAAAGCTCGGCGCGCAGGCTCATATTCGCGGGATCGGAGCCGGCGTTTGATTCCGTCAGGGCAAAAGCGGAGATCTCCTTGCGTGCGACGCGCGGGAGATATTTCGCCTTTTGCTCCTCTGTCCCGAAGAGTAAAAGCGGCTGGGGCACACCGATCGATTGGTGGGCCGAGACAAGCGCGGTCACGTTCGCATCCCAACTGCCTAACAACATCGCGGCGCGGCCGTAATTCACCTGCGAAAGTCCAAGCCCGCCATATTGCGTCGGGATCTTGACCCCGAAGGCGCCCATCGCGAAGAGGTCGTCGATGTTCTTCTGCGGGATTTCGCCGGTGCGATCAATCTCATCGGCATCGACATTCGCCTTGAGATATTCGCGAAGTTGGTTCAGGAACGGTTCGCCCTTGGCGCGATCTTCTTCGCTCTGCGCCGGGTAGGGAAAAATGCGATCGAAATCGTAGCGCCCGATGAAGAGGTTGCTCGCGAAACTCCCGCGTTCGTCGAGCGGATCGCGGGAGGCTTCCGCCAGCTCGAGCGCCTCGCGCTGGCCTTTCGACATTTTTGAGGTGTCGATGACGGAAGCCTGCGTCGCCGGTTGCGGCTTGGCGCTGGTCTCTTCGGCTACTTGTTTCTCAGGTGCTTCGAGCGGTGTTTTCATACCGCCCTCGAGCGGGCTAACCTATTTCTCATAAAACCTCGTTCCATTTCGAGCGTGCTCCCGCAACAGGTTGCACGGCTCGAATTTCCCCCCATGCCGCTCGCCTGCGCGGACCATTTCCGCGATCCCAAAATGGTCCGCGAAGCGCAGTGGCCCTCCGCGCAGGGGTGCGAAGCCGGTGCCGAGAATCATTCCGTAATCCGCGTCCTCCGGCGCAGCGACCACTCCTTCTTCCAGACAGCGGGCCGCTTCATTCACCATCAGGTAGACGAGGCGGAGCGCAAGATCGTTGCTGCTCATTTCCGGCGGCTCATTGGAACCGCGCCATTTTTCCATCGACTCGTTAGGCGATTGCTGTTTCCCTTCGTATTTGTAAAAACCGGTTCCAGTCTTGCGTCCAAGGATGTTTGCCGCGCGCATCTTTTGCAGGAGCGCGGGCGTGCGGGCGCGCTCGCCGAAAGCCTTCTCGAGCGTGACCGCGATGTCGATTGTGATGTCGATTCCGATCTCGTCGATCAGGCGCAACGGCCCCATTGGCATTCCCCACTCCAACAGTGCGAGCTCGATCTGCTCCGCAGCCACGCCGCGCTCGAACAACTCCGCCGCGTCAAGCAGATACGGAAAGAGCACCCGGTTGACGAGGAACCCGGGACGATCCTGTACGATTACCGGCAGTTTCCCGATCTGCCGCGCAAAAGCGAGCGCGCGCTCCTTCGTTTCCTCGGCCGTCTGTTTGCCTATCACGACCTCAATCAATTTCATCCGGCTCACCGGGTTGAAAAAATGCAACCCGATCACCCGCTGAGGATGTTTGGTTTCCGCGGCGAGCGTGCTGATCGAGAGGGCGGAGGTGTTGGTCGCTAGGATGTCGGTATCGTCGATCTTGCCATCGATGTCGTGAAAGATCACCTTCTTGATCTCCAGCTTCTCGGACGCGGCTTCGATGACGATTTGCACGTCGCGCATCGGTCCGGGATTGGCCGAGGCGACAATGCGGGCGCGGCCTTCTCTGGCTTTTTCCTCGCTCATGAGGCCGCGCTTGACCGCCCGGCCGTAGATCTTCTCAATATTCGCCAGGCCGCGGTCGAGCAGTTCCACGCTGACGTCGCGCAGGATGACGGTGATGCCGCGCGCGCTGAGCCATTGCGCGATGCCCGACCCCATGACACCGGCGCCGATCACGGCGGCGTGCGCTATCTTCTCGTTAGGCGCTTTTCCGCTTCCCTTCTTGTATTTCTCAGCGAGGAAGAAATTGCGAATCAGGTTGCGGGTCGATTCCGTTTCGCCCAAGTCGACGATCGCATCCAGCTCGCGCTTCATAGAATCCTCGACCGAGCTCGCGAGACTGCGCTTGATAATCTCCGCCGCGCGAGCGAGCGCGGGATTGTCGGATTTTGGCGCCTGCACCGGCTCCGCTTCCACGGGTTCTAGCGTCTGCGCCCGCTTGCCCGCTTTCAGTTTTTCGCGCGCGGCCTCCGGCAATTTCTCCTCCGGAACGGCGTCGTCGATCAGGCCGATCCGCAACGCTTCCTGCGCGGAATACAGCTTCCCTTTCAGAATAACCTCTCCCGCCTTGGCCGGACCGATTAACCGCGGCAGTCGCGTTGCGCCGCCCCAGGCTGGCACGAGCCCGAGGGTCGTCTCCGGCAATCCGATCCGTGTCGCTGGCGCATCGGAGGCGACCCGCCAATCGCACGCGAGCGCGATCTCGTATCCGCCGCCCGCGCACGCCCCATGGATGGCCGCAACGGTTGGGATCTTGAGCGCCGCGAATCGATTGAAAATGCGTTGTCCTTCCGCGATGAAATCCCGCATCCCGCCGCCCTCTGCCTGCCGGAGAAGTGTCTGCAAATCCGCGCCGGCGATGAAGATCGACTTCTTCGCTGAGCTCACGATGACACCGCGCAGCGACGATTCTCTTTCGATGAAATCCAGTTGCGCGCTCAGGTCGCCCAAGGTCGCGGCATCAAAGATGTTCGCCCCCGAGTCCGGCCGATCAAAGGTCAGCATGCAGATGCCATCGTGGCTGATCTCGCGCCGGATCATCGGCGCCGAGGAAGAAGCACTCATCCGGTTTAGTTTGACCAGTTTCGTGAAAAATCCAAGCGGGATGGCGTTTGGGCTGAAGATAGAAAGGTCAAAGGCTTGAAGGGTTAAAGCGTTGAAGCGCGACGACGGTTAGGCTAAACAGCCTTGCCTCGCTCGGCCGCTTCCACGTTTCAACGCCACCATGGTCGGCAAAATTCTCATACCGGAAATTCAAGGAATGATCGCAGCGCGAAATTTCACCGCGCTGCGCGAGCTCTTTTCCGAGATGCCGCCGGCCGATGTCGCCGAAATCATTCTCGATCTGCCGGAAGATGAACGCGTCATCATTTTCCGGATCCTGCCGCATGATCTGGCGGCCGATGTTTTCGAGTATCTCGACATCGATCCCGATGCGCAGCAGCAGCTGCTCCGCGCGATGGCGCACGAACAGGTCGTCTCGATCCTCAACGAGATGTCGCCCGACGATCGCACCGCGTTGCTCGAAGAAATGCCGAGCGCCGCCGCCCGCCAGCTCATTCGCCTCCTCACTCCCGAAGAACGCCACGTTGCCCAGGCGCTTCTCGGTTATCCCGAGGGCAGCGTCGGGCGTTTGATGACGCCGGACCTGATCTCGGTCGGCGCTGACTGGACCGTGCGCGACGTGCTCGATTATGTGCGTGAACACGGACAGGATTCGGAAACGATCAATGTCATCTACGTGGTCGATCATCGCGGGAAATTGATCGACGACATTCGCATTCGCGAGTTCCTCCTCCGGCCGCTCGATACCAGGGTGAGCGACCTGATGGATGAAAATTTTACTGC
>JAICXG010000333.1 GCA_025980625.1 Chthoniobacterales bacterium | reverse complement strand
TCTTCCTGCACGACGACGAGGCGACCGGTTTTGCGCACGGAAGCCGCGATCGTCTCCTTGTCCCAGGGCACGATGGTGCGCAGATCAATCAGCTCGACGCTTGTTTGATTGCCGATTTTGCCGACCGCTTCGATTGCTTTTTCCATCGTGTTGCCCCAGGCCACGAGGGTGACATCGCTGCCCGGCTGATGGAGGCGCGCTTTGCCTAACGACACCGCGCGGATCGGCTTTTCGTATTCGTGTTCCGCCCAAAGGAGATGTTTCGGGATCAGGACGAACGTCGGGTCCTCGCAATGCATCGCGCTCCAGAGCAGGCCGGCCGCGTCCTCGGGATTACTGGGAATAACGATGTTGAGCCCGGGATAATGGGCGAGGGGAGCTTCGTTTGCCTGGCTATGCCAGAGGCTGCCGCCGGGAAGATACGCGCCGTAGGGCGCATAGATGACGAGCGGACAAGTCCACGTGCCGAAGGAGCGCCAGCGCAGATTGCAGAGATTGGTCACAATCTGGTTCCAGGCCGGCCCAATGAAGTCGATAAATTGCAACTCGAAGACCGGTCGCTTGCCATAGGAAGCGAGCCCGCAGCCGACGCCCACGATCGTCGATTCGGCGAGCGGAGAGTTGAAAACCTGCTCTTTGAATTGGCTCGAGAGTTTTTGCGTGAGGCGAAAGACGCCGCCCTTGGGATCTTCCACGTCTTCGCCAAAGATGATGCGCCCTGAATCTTTCGTTAGGCCACGACGCAGCGTCTGGTTGATGACATCGCCGATGCGATATTTTCCCGGCGGCAGAAGTTCGTCTTCCAGCTCCGGCAATTTCCCAGTGACCTCGATTTCCAACTCGTCGGCCGAGGGATCTTCGGCGCGTTCCGCCTCGGCAAACTCCTTCCGAATCCGTTCCTTGATTTCCTGGTCGAGCCTGCTGAAGTCCTCTTCAGTCAGGTCGCCGTCGGCGATCAGGCGATCGCGCCATTTCGTTAGGGGATCGCTCTTCGCGAGATTCGCGATGTCCTCCGCGCTCCGGTAAAGCTTGTGGTCATCGGAACTGGTGTGGCTGGAGAGTCGCTCCATCATGACCCAGAAAAAGACCGGACCTTTGCCGGCACGGAGGTGCTGGATTGCCTGCTCGGTGGCCGCGTGCACGGCGGCGACATCGCTCCCGTCGACCTCTTGCCAGTCGTTAGGCTGAAGCACGTCGAGCGCGAGCGGGTTGGTCTCACGTGTCGGACTGCTGATCCCGTAGGCGTTGTCTTCGACGACGAAGAGCACCGGCAGCTTCTTCTCTTTCGCGAAGGCGATCGCCTCGTAAAAATCACCCTGCCGGGTGGCGGCGTCGCCGATTGTCGCGATCACGAGATTCGGCCGGGCGTCGAGCTTCAATCCCCAGGCGATGCCGCAAGCGGGCAGAAGCTGTGACCCGGTCGGGGTCGGCACGCTCCAGATGTTTTTCGACGCGTAACTGTAGTGCGATGGCATCTGACGCCCGTGGCTCTGACCTTTGCGCTTCGCGAAATAATCGAGCGCCAGCTCCGCGGAGGAAACGTCGCGACCGAGAACGAGCGCGCGATCGCGATAGTAACCGCAGATGTAATCACCGGGCTCGGTCTGAATGGAAATTGCGGCGAGCGCTTCGTGGCCCATCCCGGCGACGTGGAAATGGCCCTTGCCCTGGCGATTCAAATTTTGTTCGCGCAGATCGCCGTGCCGGCTTTCGAGCAGAATCGTGAGGAGCCGGAGTTTGTCTTTTTTACTCAGAGGCATCGGAAGTTGAGAGTTGTTGGATACGAGTTCGGAGACCGGAAGGGAAGCGCGTCGTCCCGGACTTTCAACTCTCAGCTCTGAACTCTCAACTGTCTCGAGCTACAACGGCGCGATGACCGCGTCGGGTGGCCTGGAGAACTTCGAGTCGTTAGGCGGTTCTTTCGTGAAATGCACGTCTGCGAACTCGAGGCGACCGAGCGCCTTGCCCGTGATGTCGTTGCCGCTCCATTCGTAAAAGCGCGCGACCTTGGGCACGAGCAGGCCATCGACCGTTTGCCATTCGTCGAAAACGATCGCATGCGGCCGAAGTTGCGAGACCGGCCGGTTCTTCCGGAGCGCCGGATAGGTCACGATGTAAAAGACCATTTTCAAGTGCGCGGTCGCCGGGTCGATGTAGGCGACGTAGTAATCTTCCGGCGTGTCGCCGGTCCCTTTTGCGAAGCTGATCTTGATCGCGTCGTATTCATGCCCCTGGAACTTTTTCTTGCCTAACGAGTCCTGTTTCGCGCCCGGATCGGCGAAAACAAACGGCATCCCGAAGAAATAAAACGGCGTGCCCATGTAGAAGCGCGCGGGCGTCCCGCCGAGAGCATTAAGCCCGGGCTTCACCCACACGGTGTTGCCCTCCTTGCCGACAGTGTAGCCCTGGCCGGTGATGAGGCCGCTGCGGGTCTGGAGGTTGAAAAGCTGATGATCTTTTCGTTCCGTTGCGGCGGTCTTCCAGTCCAGGTCATATTCGACTCCGCCGAAACTGCGCCATTTCGTTAGTCCGCCGTGAGCATCGAGACATCGATCAAGCTGCGCGAAGGCAGGCGTCGCGAGGCTCAGCAGTCCCACGGTCCAAGACAACGCGGTTTTTTTCCCCATAAAACCCGCGCTGCTCAGCGGCCAGTCCCGATCCGCTCGTATTCCCGGCGGCTGCCATCGAAGGCGACAATCACAAAGTGGTCC
>JAICXG010000149.1 GCA_025980625.1 Chthoniobacterales bacterium | reverse complement strand
TTGTTGAGATAATCGCTATGGACATGCCCGCCGTTGATTTGCCGCCGCCAGCGATCGCCCACCTCGATCTCGCCATTCCCGGATGACGTGCCGTTGCCAATGACAAAATGATAGGCAAGCCCGTTGCGCATGCCGCGGACATGGCGGTGATAGTAATCGAAAATGCGGGCATTGCCCTGCCGGGTGCCGCTGTTGTGCACGATAATGAAACGCCAGCGCTCGCGCAGAACCGGTGCGCGGTCGATCTGGTTGCGGACCGAACGGGTGAGATAGGTGTAGTGCCGGCCAAAGAGGCGAAATGGTAAGAGTGAGAAGCCACGTGGTTTTTTGTAGCCGGATTTTTGGATCAGGACCTGGGCCGGCGGGAGAGGTTTTTCCAGGGGGGTTGGCGCGGGTGTCGGGGCGGGCGTGGTTGTAGGTGGGCGCGCCGGACTTGATTCGTTAGGCGTGCTTTCGACACGAGGCGACGGCGTGCGCGGAGGTTTTTCTTCCGCTTCGGGTGAGGGCGTTCGGCGCGGTTTCTCCTCTTCCTTGCTGGTTTTGCTATGGGAAGATTTTTTCTTTTTCGACGGTGGATGTGTCGCCGGCTTTGGTTTATGCCGAGGGGAAACGGAAGCTTCCGGCGTCGGAGTCGCCACCGTTCGCATCCGTTCCCGCGCCTTGAGGAAGAGCTTTCGCTTTTCTTCCTCGCTCAGCTCCGCATGGCTGATTGCGCCAATGAGACTAACGAATAAAAGAATGGCGCCGAGGAAGACCTGCCAACGCATCATGTTTCGCGATCGGATCAAGTTCGCGAAGTCAGGCGGCCTGAGGCGCGCCTTCCGTCGCTCCGATCTGGTAAGCGGCGGCTCGTTTGCGTTCGCGCCGCAGGATCTTGTTCAGTTTCCCCCCGAGGAGGAGAAAGAGACAGGTGAGGTACATCCAGGTGAGCAGCATGATAATGGAGGCGAGCGCAAGGTAAGTCGGGTTATAGCGATCATAGCGCGCGACATAGAACTGGAAGAGCTTGGTCACTGTGAGCCAGCCGACGGAAAAGAAGATCGCGCCCGGTAGCGCCTGCCGGATCGTCAGGTAATTGCTCGGCGTCAGGAGATAGAGCGCGAGAGCAAGAACGACGAGCGCGACTGCTGTGAGGGGAAGGTTAAGGGCTGCGACCCAGTTCTGGAGCGGAACGCCAAGCTGCAGATTGACCTCAGCGAGGCCAGCGAGGGTTTCGCCGAAAACGATCAGGTTGAAAGCAAAGAGAATCGTGATCCCAAACCAGAAAAGGAGCAGAAGGGAGATGAAATATTTCGACCAGCGATGCTCATCCTTCGCCTCATGGGTGCGGCTAAGCGCATAGGAGATGGTGGAGATGAACATCGTGCCTAGATAAATCCCGAGGAAAATCCCCGCCGTCCCGACCCATCCGCTGCTTCCGGTCACAAGGACGTTGGCCACGACGGAATCGAGGATCTCCTGGACCCGCGGATCGGGCGGGAGAAAGGCGCGGACCACGCCCATCATCTTGTGCAGGCGGGCTGGGTCGGTCCCGAAAAGCCCGAGCAGATGCCAGAGAAAAAGCAGACCGGGCGCGAGAGTAAAAAGAAATTGATAAGCCATCTGCGCCGCCAATCCCATTGTCTCGTCGGTCGCCGTTTCCCAGACGAGCCGGCGCGTGACGCGGCCATAGAAGCGAAGCAATCTCATCGTCGGGCGAAAGTTTACTTTGCCGTACCGGGATTGCCATTAAACTCTCCGGCGAAGCCGCGCCTAACGAATGGAGAATCGCATCCTGATCCTGACGGCCGGCTTTGGCGAAGGCCACAACAGCGCCGCCCGCGGGATCCGGGACGGGCTCGCCGAGGTCTCGGGCGGAGCGGCGACGGTCGAATTGCACGACATTTTTGCCGAGGCCTACGGAGTCGCCAATGACCTTGCCCGCAAGGCTTATCTGGCGGCGATCAACCGCGCCCCGCGCACCTGGGGCCGGTTTTACAACTGGCTCGACCGGCAGGACAAATTTGCGCCGAAGATGGGCTGGCTCTTTCTGGCAAAAGCGCGGCTCGCGCAATTGCTCCTGCGCTTTCAGCCGACGGCCGTGGTCTCGGTCTATCCCGCTTATCCTCATCTCATCGAAAGCATCATGGGCGGAGCATCGGCGCCGTTCCGGCAGGTGGTTTGCATCACCGACTCGATCACGGTCAACGCCATCTGGCTCGGAGCCACGGCCGATCTGTTTCTTGTGCCTAACGAACTTACGGCCGCAGTGGTCGAGCAGAGAAATGTCCCGCGAGAGATCGTGCGTACCCTCGGGTTTCCGGTTTCGCCGAAATTTGCGGAGCTGGGCGAGCGGCGTCGAGCACCGAACGCGGAGCAAGGCTATCAGATCCTTTACATGATCAACGCCGGCGGCAGGGTCGCGCCGGAGGTGATTCGCCGCCTAACGAGTTCGCCCGAATTCAAATTGACCGTCACGGTCGGGCGCAATTCCCGCCTGCAGCAAGCGATCGAGAATTTGCGCGCCGAGCTGCGCCGGAATTTCGCGATCATCGGCTGGGCCGACGACATGCCGAGGCTGATGCTCGAGAGCCATCTTCTTATCAGCAAAGCCGGTGGCGCGACCGTGCAAGAGACGATCGCCGCGAAATGCCCGATGATCATCAATCAAGTCGTGCCCGGACAGGAAGAGGGCAACGCGCGCTTGATCGTTGAAACCGGCTCGGGCGCGATCGCGACTGATTCGGACGCGATCCTACAGACGGTGCGGCGAGCTTTCGCCGATGGCGCGCGCGTCTGGCGTGATTGGTCGGTGAACATCGCGCGCTTGAGCCGCCCTCGCGCGTCACTCGAGATCGCGGAGATGTTACTCGGGTTGTGAAGCTGCGGCAGAAACGATGATGGGATGAAAACTCAGCGAGACCAGTTTAGGGACAACTCAGGCTGGGCGCGCAGCGTTCGTTAGGCCGGTTTTTTTCCCGACGGAGTGCCGGCTTTGTCATTCAACGCCTGCGTGAACTCCTGCAGGCTGCTGACAATCTGCGGCGCCTTCGAAAGCACTGTGCTGGCAAGCTTTTCCGCGTAATCGGGACGCCGCTGCGACATCTCCGAAAGAGCCATCATGACGGCGAGCGCGTTATTTATTGAGTGTTTGATCTCGCTGAATTTCTTTTGCAGCTGAGTGATTTCCTCTGCGGACAATGTGCGAGCCGGCTCGGTCATGATCGTTTCAAATCGCTGGAGAAAACGGGCCGGCGTGCTTCACTGATAGGTTCTACACATCCCGCCCGATGGCAGCAAAGAGTATCAAAATCAGTGGAGCGCGCCAGCATAATCTCAAGAATCTGCACGTCGAGATTCCCCGGGAAAAGCTGGTTGTCATTACTGGGCTGAGCGGTTCCGGAAAATCCTCGCTCGCCTTCGATACGCTTTACGCCGAGGGACAGCGCCGTTACGTCGAGAGCCTCTCCGCTTACGCCCGGCAGTTCCTCGATCAGATGGAAAAGCCGGATGTCGATTTCATCGAAGGGCTTTCCCCCGCGATCGCGATCGAGCAGCGCTCTTCCGGCACCAACCCGCGCTCGATCATCGCCACGACGACGGAAGTTTACGATTACCTGCGGGTGCTTTTTTCCGCGGTCGGCCAGCCGCACGACCCGCTTACCGGCCGGCCGATTTTCCGCCAAACCGCCCAGCAGATTGTCGATCAAATTCTCGCTGATCGCGAAGAGACGAAGGTGATCCTGCTGGCGCCGTTGGTTCGGAATGAGATCGGCGAATTCCGCGACGTGATTGAGAAAACCAGGCGCGAAGGTTTTGTCCGCATTCGCGTCGACGGCGACATTATCGAGCTGGGACGGCCCGAGCCGATCCGGTTAAAAAAAGGCGAGCGGCACACGATCGAAGCGGTGGTGGATCGGCTCGTGATTCGCGAGGGCTTGCGCGCACGCCTCGCCGATTCGGTCGAGACGGCATTGAAGTGGGGCGGGAACAAGCTGGTCGTGTTGCGGCAGGCGACGGCGGGCGAATGGGAGGAAATCCGCTACTCGACTGACTACGGAAATCCGGAAACCAACTTTTCGTTAGGGCAACTCACCCCCAGGCATTTTTCCTTCAACAGCCATCTCGGCGCGTGTCCAGCCTGTCACGGCTTGGGCACCCAGCTTGTGGCCGATCCGGATTTGATGGTGACCGATCCAACAAAGTCGCTCGCGGAAGGCGCGATCGTGCCGTGGCGGCGCGGGACAAAACGGATGCAGGCTTACTATCGCGGCTTGCAAAACGCCCTCGTTAGGCATTTCCGTGTCTCGGACGGAGTGCCGTTCGCCGAGTTGCCGGAAGCATTCAAGAACGCGCTTTATTTCGGCACCGGCGACCAGGCGATCGAGATGAGCTTCGGCGGCAATGGACGAGGCGCGACGAAAACGGCGCGACCGTTCGAAGGTTTGCTCCCGCAGCTGGAACGGCTCTACGAACAAACGGAAAGCGAAATCACGCGCAGCCGGATTCGCGCTTTCATGAATCGCTCGGCCTGTTCTGTGTGTCACGGCGCGCGGCTTAAGCCGGAGATTCTTGCCATCACGATCACAGAAGAAAGTGGACGGGAGCTGAACATTCATCAGTTCTGCGAACAAACAATCGCGGCCGCCGCGCGATTCGTTAGGCAACTCCAGCTCAGGCCCCAGCAACGCACGATCGTTTCGGAAGTGGTGCAGGAAATTTCTTCCCGGCTCGAGTTTCTCCTCGAGGTCGGCCTCGATTATCTCACCCTCAATCGCGAGAGCGGCACCTTGTCCGGCGGGGAAGCGCAGCGCATCCGGCTCGCGACCCAGATCGGCTCCGGGTTGGCCGGCGTCCTTTATGTGCTCGATGAGCCCAGCATCGGATTGCACCAGCGCGATAATGCCCGGCTCATCGGCACGCTGCGGAGGCTGCGCGATCTCGGCAATTCCGTCATCATCGTCGAGCACGATGAGGAGACGATCCGGGCCGCCGATTACATTCTTGATCTCGGGCCGGGGGCCGGTCCGCGCGGCGGCGAAGTCGTAGCCAAAGGGACGCTCGAGGAAATTCTTCGGGCGAAAGATTCACCGACCGCGAGCTATCTTGCCGGCCGCTCCAGGATCGCGATCCCGCGCTATCGCACCGCGCCGCGAACCCCGCCGGGGGCCAGCGAGGGCTGGCTCACGATCGTCGGTGCACGCGAGAACAATCTCAAGGACGTCACCGTGGGCTTTCCGTTAGGCTGTCTCACCTGCGTCACCGGCGTGTCGGGAAGCGGAAAATCGACCCTGGTCGACGACATCTTGCGGCGCGCATTGTTCCGCTATTTCTACAACTCAAAAGATCGGCCCGGGGAACATCGCGCACTCCGCGGACTCGATCAGATCGACAAGGCCATCATCATCGACCAGAGCGCGATCGGCCGCACTCCGCGCTCCAACCCGGTCACCTACACGGGCGCGTTCACTCCGATTCGCGATTTGTTTAGCCAGTTGCCGGCCTCGCGCATTCGTGGCTACAGCGCGGGACGCTTCAGCTTTAACGTGAAAGGCGGCCGCTGCGAAAATTGTCAGGGCGACGGCCTGATCAAAATCGAGATGCATTTTCTCGCCGATGCCTACGCGGTCTGCGAGGTCTGCCAGGGCAAACGCTACAATCGCGAAACCCTCGAGATCACCTACAAGGGTAAAAATGTCGCCGACGTGCTCGACATGACGGTCGATGAGGCGGCGCGTTTTTTTCGCAATGTCCCGACCGTGGCGGATAAATTGAGCGCGCTCCAGGATGTCGGGCTCGGCTATCTGCGACTCGGCCAGGCCGGCACGACCCTTTCCGGAGGCGAAGCGCAACGAGTCAAGCTCGCGACCGAGCTGGCGAAAAAGGCGACCGGTCGCACCCTTTACATCCTCGACGAACCGACGACCGGATTGCACTTTGCCGACATCGAGAAACTGCTCCAGGTGCTCATGAAGTTGCGCGATGCCGGGAACACGCTCGTCGTGATCGAGCACAACCTTGAGATGATCAAGTGCGCCGATTGGGTGATCGATCTCGGGCCGGAAGGCGGCGAAGGCGGCGGAGAAATCGTTGCCGCCGGCCCGCCCGAGGATATCGCGCAGGTCGGGCCCAGCTACACCGCGCAGTATCTGCATCCATTGTTAACCAGGTCGGCCCGAGCGGAGCGAAGCGGACTCGATGGATCCCGCTTCGATACGGAGCAGTTCCGCCAAACGAAATGAAGCAACGCCACCTGCTGATCGGGCTCGCGCTCTTAGTATCGTTAGGCGAATTTTCTCGCGCGGACACAGTTGGCGCGCTGCAAAACGCGGCCGCACCTTTGGATGCCGGCGTACCCGAAGTGGCGATCGAGCGTCTGCAAACGCTGCTTGCGCAAAACCCATCTGCCGACCTGCGCCAAATCTCGACTGTGAAACTGGCGGAAGCATTTGTCCGCACCGCCAAACCGGAGCAGGCGCTCGAGAGATTGAGCGGTCCCGCCCTAACGAAAAGCAGCCAAGCCGAGTTCTGGCGTGCCCAGGCGCTGGCCGCGCTCGGGCGCTGGGCCGAGGCGCTGCCGTTTTATCGCGAGGTGGCGGCGGACCAGAAATTTGGCCAGCGTGCGGAAGCGACTCTTGGAGAAGCGGAATCGCTTCGCGCCCTCCGGCGTTACGACGAAGCAATCGCCGTCCTGCAATCGCTCGAGCGTTTTCCGAACTGGGGTACGCGGGCAAAGTTAGGCATTGCGAATTTGCAGCTCGACAAAGGCGAGCTTGTGGCCGCCGATCATCTCCTCCGTGAAACCAAACCGCAGCAGCTGACGGAGCGGAGCGAGCGCCGATTCTTGTTAGGCCGGCTCAGCCTCGCACAGGGAAACCCGGGCCGTGCGATCGAAACTTTGAGCGTGATTCTGAAGCGACCGGAAGGCGTTTCCCATCCGCTCCTCATCGCAACGCTGTTCACCGTCGCCGACGCGCATCTAGAGACTGGCACTCCGGAAGCGGGTGACGACGTACTCGAGCAGTTCATTGATCATCATCCGGAAGATCCGGCGTTACCGGCAGTCTTTGCCAAGCTCGATCAGCTTTACCAAAAGGAACGCAAACCTTCCACCCATGAGCTGGAGCGCTGGATGCGCGATTCGGCGCAGCCGCGCCAGGCGCTCGCACAGTGGTATTTTGCGCGCAGCGAATTGCG
>JAICXG010000278.1 GCA_025980625.1 Chthoniobacterales bacterium | reverse complement strand
CACCGTTCCCTGTAGTTACGACCTCAATCTCGCGGCCGTGAAATATTTCCATGGCCTGGAGGAAGGCGAGGTGCCGCTGCTTTTTCTTTTTAGCGGAACAGTTTTCTACGCCGGCGGTGATGGACGGCTCCAGGTGCAAAAGATTTCCTGGGAAAAAGAAAGCGCCTACCGCATGCCGGTGCAGGCGTGGAAAGATGTGATGGATCAGCATTATCCCAATAGCGCGTGGCTCTACCTCGATCGCGAGGTCTTCGAACGGCTTTGTGAATTCAAGCGCCGCAGCGGCGTGCCGACCTGGGAACAGGCGATCGAGCGACTGCTGGCGCAAACGGCAAACGGCGATGAATCGCGAGGCGCTCGATAAGATCGTCCACGCTGTCCTTTACGAGGGCTACATCCTCTATCCCTATCGGCCATCATCGCGCAAGAACCAGGTCGGCCGGTTCACCTTCGGGCGCGTTTATCCGGCCGATTACGCGCGGGCGCAGGGCGGACGCGAGCCGTGCCTGATGCAGACGGAGTTTCTGGTGCGCAATGAATCGAAAGACGCCGTCGCTGAAATCAGCGTCCGTTTTCTCCAGCCGCTGGCGCGCGAGGTGGTGCGATTGCGCGCACCGGTCGAGGAGTTGACCGGGGAGACGGAGGAGCAGGGCGAGGTGGTGCCGCGACTCGAGGTCGGCGCCAACCTTTACCAGACCTGGCAGGAAGCGATCGAGCGCGAGGTGGCGCTTTCGCCGATGAGCTTGAATGACGCGGCGGAAAGGAAACATGAATTCGAATTTCCCGCTTCGCGCCAGACCGAGCCGATCAGGCGCGAGGATGGAATGACGGTCGGTGCGGTCGTTAGGCGGAACTCCGCGATCATAGGCTTGATCGAGATGCAGGTCGAGTTGATCGAGCCGGATGCAGCTAGAATTCGCGTCCGGATTTTGAACCAAACTCCTCTGCCTAACGAATTCCTGGAGAATCAGGAGGCGATTGCCCTGCGCACTTTCGCTTCCACTCACACCATCCTGCATGCGGCGGGCGGCGAATGCATTTCGCTTCTCGACCCGCCGGGGCAGTACCTCGAGGCGGCGAGGATTTGCCGGCAAATCGGCGCCTGGCCCGTCCTCGTCGGCGACGAGAACGCGCATGCCCGCGATACCATGCTCTCTTCGCCGATCATTCTTTACGATTACCCGAAGATCGCGCCGGAGAGCGCGGGCGATCTCTTCGACGGCACCGAGATTGATGAAATCCTGAGCCTGCGCATCCAGACGATGACGGAAGCGGAGAAGAGCGAGATGCGTCAGCTCGACGAATATGCGCGCCGCATTCTGGAGCGGACGGAGAACCTCGCCGAGGCTGACATGTTAAGAATGCACGGCGTAATGCGCGAGGAGCGCCCGCCTAACGAGGAGTTTTTCAATCCCAGCCGGCCGCTCGAGCAAGTGACGGTGCAGGGCGTCAGGCTGAAAGCGGGAGATCGTGTCCGGATTCGGCCGAAGAAACGGGCCGACGTCATGGACATCGCGCTCGAGGGAAAAGTCGCAATCATCGAGTCGGTGCAAGAGGACCTGGAAGGTGTGGCGCATCTTGCGTTGATCCTGGAGGAGGATCCGGGCCGCGATCTCGGGCTGTTGCGTCAGCCGGGGCACCGCTTCTTCTACGGTGCCGATGAGGTTGAACCGATCGCGGTAAGCGACAAATAACCCCTGGTTTTGATCCTTCTCCCCCGCAGCGACGAACCAAGGTCCAGGCGCAGCCGGCTACAGCGCGGACGCGATCTGATTTGCCAATCGACCGAGCACTTCGCTCATCGCCGCCGCAGCCGAATCAGCGGTCGTGGCCGGCCCGGCGGTCAGGTTAAAGTTACGGTGGGCGATCGACGCGCCCGAGTCGCCACTCAGCACGGTCCAGCTTCCTTGCAGCGTCACCGTGCCGCTCGCATTAGGGGCGAACTTCGCAATCGTCACGACGAGCGAAGCCGTGCCCGGAGGTGCGGGGGCCTGCGGAAGAATGACCCGATTCGGTGAGAGGCGCGCGGCCAGATTCTGCGCCAGAACATTGCGCACCATTTCGTCGAGGGGCGCGGACCAGCGATTGGTCTCGCTGATTTGCACACTGTTCGGCCCGCTCATACTCACCATCTGGCGCCGATCGAGCAAAGGCGGCACATGCACGGCGCTAAGTTGAATGGCAATCGAAGCGGAGCGGCGACCGGTCGCGCTCGGGACCGTGGTCAAGGTATAAAAGTGGGTTTGCGGGCTCGAACCGCAAGCCGCCAGCAGCAGCAGAGTTATACTCGTTAGGCAAAGACGCATTTTAGTCTCGGGGTTTTCCAGAGATGAGAGCTTCCGGATGTTGTTCAAGGTAATCGGCGAGAGAGCGGACCGAGCGGGCGGCATCTTTCATCTCGCGCAAAGTTTCCTGCAAACCAGTCTGACTGGCTGGTCCGCCGAGGGTTTTGTCGACCGAGCTTGAGGCCTTGTCGAGTTGCCGGGCGGTGTCGCGCAGACTCTGCACGAGCTTGTCGATTTTCGGGCTGACATCCTCGAGGGTGCGGTGAATTTCCTGCAAAGATTTGTCGAGTTGGGCGAGGCTGTCCTTCAGCTGCGGCGCCGAAACGAGAGCATCGAGATGTTTCGTGATGCCGAGAACGTTTTGTCCGATCTGATCGATCGGCACGTTTTTAAATCGATCCACGATGGATTGCAAACCGCCGCCGGGCGCGGTGGGAATTTGCGGAAGGCCGTTCACGACCACCAACCTTTCGTTAGGCGCACCCGGCACCATCTCGAAGCCGACCTCATAACTCCCGATGAGCGGCGGATCGCGATCGAGCTGCGCGCGCAAACCTTCCTCGACCAGGCGTTCGAGCGCGGCGCGCAAGGCGTCGGAATCTTTCCGAACTTCCGCCCCCTGGATATGAAAAAGGGCTGGATAGAGAGCGAGCGTGACCGGGGTTTGAATGGCGCCGGTCCGCGGATCGTAATCAAAGGCGATTGCTTTCACTTCACCGAGCGGAAAACCGCGCAGTTTGACGATCTCGCCTAACGAGAGATTCCCGACCGGACCATCAAAGCGGACTCGAAACAAAACCGGCGGGCCATGAGCGGCGGGAAGAATCGGCTTGCGGGCAAGGCCGTTGAAATGGGTGGTGGATTTTCCCGGCCCCGGTTCCATCACGATCTTGGGCCCGGAAAGAACCGAGCCTAACGAGGAAAGGTCGCTCAGGCTGGGTTTTGCGCCCTTGAGCCAGAAGATTGTGCCGTTGGTGAGAAACTTTGCGGCGCTGTCCTGGATCGTTGCCTTGACCTCAACGCCGTCGCCATTTTTCTGGAGCGACACGGCGCTCACCTTACCCACGTCCATGCCGCGGTACTGGATGGTGGTGTCGTCGGGACTGATGCCGTAGGCATTCGCGAAGGTGATGGTGATGTCGGTGCCGCCCTGGGTGAGAAAGCGAAAGAGCAGCCAAGCCCCGATGGCGAGGGCGGCGATCGGCACGGCCCAGATCCAGCCCGGCCACCAACTGCGATGGGTGCTGGCCTGTGCCGGAACGGTCCGTCGTGCCAGTTGCGGTTGTGAGTTGTCGCTCATGAGCTTTTGGCTTCCGCTGCATCCCAAATCAACCGGGAATCGAAACACATGGTCGCGAGCAGAGTCAGCACAACGACTGCGATAAAAGCGGTCGAGCCCCAGGCCGCATCAGACGAGGCCAGGGTGCCGAATGTCATGAGCGGGACAAAGACGGTGATGGT
>JAICXG010000271.1 GCA_025980625.1 Chthoniobacterales bacterium | reverse complement strand
AGTTCCCTAACGAGAAAAGCAATGAACGCGCTCGCCGAAATGACCGCGCACCAGGCGATCGTGTGTGAGCCAAACCAGTCCAGCTCCTGGCCTTTGTCGAGGACGTATTGCAGAGTCGCAAGCCAGATCGCGAGAAAGCCAAAGCCCATGTAATCGATGCTCGCGGCGCTCACTCGTTTGAGATAGGGCGGGTCCTCGATGAATTCGTTAGCCATCAGGCTGGCGAGGACCCCGATTGGGAGATTAATGTAAAAGACCCAGCGCCAGGTATAGTTATCGGTGATCCAGCCGCCCAGGGTGGGGCCGAGAATTGGCGCTACCACTACACCCATCGCGAACACGGCCATTGCCGCACCGCGTTTCTTCGGCGGGAAACTCTCGAGCAGCACAGCCTGCGAGATCGGCTGAAGCGCGCCGCCGGCCGCGCCTTGAAAAACGCGGGAGATCACGAGAAAGCCGAGGCTGCCCGCCGCGCCGCAAAGCGCCGAGGCAGCGGTAAAGAGTAAGATGCAGCCGATGAGAAAACGTTTCCGGCCAAAAAGGTTGCCCAGCCAGTTCGTCGCGGGCAGGATAATGGCGTTGGCGACGAGATAACTTGTCAGGACCCAGGTGGCCTCGTCGGTTGTCGCGGAAAGATTGCCCGCGATATGTGGCAAGGAAACGTTTGCCACCGAGGTGTCGAGCACTTCCATGAAGGTCGCGAGCATGACTGAAAGCGCGATCAGCCATGGGTTGGCGCGCGGCCGCCAGTCTACCGCGGCAGAGTTAGGCGGGTTTGACTTAGCCACGGCCACTTACCGAGCTTGAACTCTTTGCAACCACCACCAGGCCGCAGCGAGAACGAGCAGGGCCGCGGCCAGGCCAATCACCGACACTTCGACCGCGGGCCAGAACAGCCCTTTTATTTTCACGTCCGGCATTGCTGACATACCGGGGCCGAGGACTTGTTGCACGGATGGTTGCTCGTCGAGCACGATTTTTACCGGGACGCGCTGAACGACTTTGACGAAGTTACCGGTCGCATTTTCCGGCGGCAACAAGCTGAAGTGGGCGCCGCTCCCGGCCTGGATACTATCGACGTGGCCGCGCAAGGCGCGCGAAGGATAGGCGTCAACTTCTACCTCTGCCGGGTCGCCCGGATGCATATCTGTGAGTTGAGTTTCCTTGAAGTTAGCGGTTACCCAGACGTGTTGCGGCACAATCGCAAACAGCGGCTGACCTATCTGTACGTAGTTACCCGGTTCGAGTGACTTGTTAGTCACCCGGCCGGCTTCCGGCGCGGTGATTTTGGTGTAGGACTGCTGCAATTCCGTCTGCTGTAATTCCGCCTGCGCCTCGGCGATCTCGGCCTGCGCGGCATCGACCTGCGCGCGCGCTGAGCCGGCCTGCTTTTTCGCTTCTTCAGCGAGTGCCGCAGCGGCTTGCAGCTGTTTCTTTTTCGACTCCAACGTCGCCTCGGAGGAAGCCACGTCATTGACCGAATGCTGGTAATCCTGTTTCGAGATGGCGCCGGTCGCGACCAGCGTCTGATTGCGCGCCAGGTCTTGCTGCAACTTGCGGGTGTCAGCTTCGGCCGCGTTCACCGTCGACTGCACCGAGGCAAAAGCGACCTGCAGAGTATGAACATGCGCGGCCGCTTGTTCGGCGGACATCTGCGCGTTCTCGCGATGCGCCTGCGCAACCTGAAGCGCGGCCCGTTTCTGGGCCACGGTCGCGTTGATATCGCGCGGATCAATCTCGAGCAGCACCTGGCCTTTCTTCACTAACTGGTTATCAGATACCCTCACGGCCGCGACTTTGCCGGCCACCTTCGGCGCGATGCTTACGACATGCGCATCGATGAAAGCGTCGTCCGTGCTCTCGTGCGTCAGGCTATGGAGAAAAATCGTCGCGAGATAGACAATCGCCGCAAGCAGCAGGATAGCCGCGCCAACGATAACCCGGCGCCGATGGAAAAAGGGCGTCTTCCCTTCCGTCACCGGATGATTTTCAAAATCGACCAGCAGCGTCTCCTCATCGGGCGCGGTGGTTCTTTTGAGCGCAGGTCCTTCTTCAATCGCGGGCATAAGCTTTACTCGTTAGGTTGGGCTGCGCAGGCCGGCCGCGCAGAACTTGATGATGCGTTGCAGGACCGTCTCGCAGTTCGTCAGGCGACAGCGCCCGCTGGATGAAAACTCGAGCACCTGGGAATGCGCGACGGCATGGAAAAATGCGCCCTGCGCAAAATGCAGCCGCCAGTGCACCTCGACGTCCGAGAGTTGCGGCAAACTGCGGCGCAGGGCGCGATGAAAACGGCGGTTCTTCTCCGCGAATTCCTGCTGCACCAGCGGCTTGAGAAAAGCGCCCGGCGCGGCCAGGCAGAGCGCGAGGAGGCGGAGGAAATTGCGCCCGCCTTTGGCCGGTTGCGCGATCAGCTCGACCACCGGGCGAAAGAGCGCTTCGAGGATTTTTTCGATCCGGACCGGCTTCTCGCCCGCTTCCTTTTCGAATCCATCGAGGAGCGCGAGACGCGCCTCGTTGAGCGGCTTCATCCGGCGATTCAGCATCGCGAGGATGAGCGCGTCCTTGGTCGCGAAATGATAATTGACGGCTGCGAGGTTGACCCTGGCGGCGGCCGTGATGGCGCGCAGCGAAGTGGCTTCGAAGCCGTTGGCGGCGACGAGACGCTCGGTCGCGTTCAGGATCGCGAGCTTGGTCGCGTGGATGTGCTCTCTTGCCATGACTACCGTAAAATAATTCAAACGTTCGTTTGAATCAAGCACGCAAACCGGGCCGGCCAAAATCTCAATCGCGCCTCGGAATCAGGCGGCCTTGCGCGCGCTTGCCTTCGACTTGCGGCTCGCCGCTTTCTTCTTTCCCCCACCCTGCGAGCGAGCCAGGCTCTCCTGCAGCACCGAGACCAGATCGATCACTTTCGTGGAAGGCTTTTTCGGCTTCGGCTTCTCCTCAATTTCCTTCCCGCCCGCCTCGACCTTCTCCTCGATCACTTCGAGAAGCGCATCGCGGTATTCGTCCTTGTACTTGGTCGGGTTCCACTCCGAGCTCATCGTCTCCACCAATGCTTTTGCCATGTCGAGTTCGCGTTTCCCGGGCTCGGCCGATTTCTTCGGGACGTTGAGTTTTTCCGCATCGGAAAGTTCCTCGGCGAAATGCATTAACTCGAGCACGAGCGCATGCTTGAGCGGCTTCACGCCCGCGAGGTACTCCCGCGTCTTGATTACGACCTTGGCGATCCCGACCTTCTTCGTCCGCTCGAGCGTCTCGCGCAACAGGGCGTAGGCTTTATCGCCTCCCTTCTGCGGCTCAAGGTAATACGGCTTGTAAAAGTACATCGGATCGATCTCCTCGACCTCGACAAAGTCCTTAATGTCAACCGTCTGAGTTGCCTCGAGATCGACGCGCTGAAAATCCTTTTCGTTCAAGACCACGAATTTGCCCTTTTCGTACTCGTAGCCTTTGACGATCTCGCCCCATGGCACTTCCTTGCCATCTTTCTCGGCGACGCGCTTATAATTCACCGGGCTCAAGTCACTCGCGCGGAGAAGGCGAAACTTCAGGTCCTCGCGCCGCGTCGCGGGGTAAAGCGCGATCGGAATATTAACCAGGCCGAAGCTGATACTGCCTTTCCAAATCGCGCGCATGATAAAAGTAATTCGCGGCTCGGCCTGAATTTGCGCGGGCTGCCAATCCTGCCCCGGCTCTTGCTCCTGCTCCTGCTCCTACTTTGTTTGATCGAGCTGGCCTCCAACACTAGAGCAGGCGCAGGAACAAGAGTTATTCGCTCAATCCGGCCTCAGGCTTGATCCAGAGATAAGAGTCACGGCCTAACGACCACGGGAGT
>JAICXG010000250.1 GCA_025980625.1 Chthoniobacterales bacterium | reverse complement strand
GCGCAAGCTTCTCAAGGTTGATCTGAATGACGACAACGCCGTCGAAGCAGACCAGATGTTTTCCAAGCTGATGGGGGACGTGGTCGAGCCGCGCCGGCAATACATCGAGGACAACGCGCTCAACGTTCGCAACCTCGATGTTTAACTAGACAGGATTAACGGGACTTACAGGATTGGTTTTGGAGCAGCCAGTAAATCCTGTTAATCCTGTTTAGTTTCCCTAACTCCGCATGTACAACGCCAATGAAAAAGTAGAACCGATCAATGTCGCCGAGGAGGTCTCGAAGTCATTCCTCGATTACTCGATGTCGGTCATTATCTCACGTGCGCTGCCTGATGCGCGCGATGGGCTGAAACCGTCACAGCGTCGCATTCTTTATGCGATGCATGACTTGTCGCTTTTCCCCAACCGGCAGCATCGGAAGTGCGCTAAGATTTGCGGCGATACGAGCGGTAACTATCATCCCCATGGTGAAGCAGTGATTTATCCCACGCTCGTGCACATGGCCCAGCCATGGGCGATGCGGGAAATCCTGGTCGACGGTCAGGGTAACTTTGGGTCGGTTGAAGGCGATCCGCCCGCCGCGATGCGTTACACCGAGGCGCGCATGACTCATCTCGGGGCCGCGCTCATGACCGACATGGAGAAGGAGACGGTCGACTTCGTCCCGAACTACGATGAGACGCGGACGGAGCCGACGGTTTTCCCAGCGGCATTTCCGAATCTGCTCGTCAATGGTGGCACAGGTATCGCGGTTGGGATGGCAACGAACATTCCGCCGCACAATCTCGGCGAAGTGATCGACGGTATCTGTGCGCAGATCGACGATCCCGAAATCGGTGTCGATGGCCTGATGAAGTTCGTCAAAGGTCCCGATTTCCCGACTGGCTGTGCGATCTGCGGGATCGCCGGTGTTCGCCAATATATCGAGACCGGGCGGGGCAGCATGAAGGTGCGCGGAAAAGCCGGGGTCGAGGAACTGAAGGGCAATCGCGAGCAGATCGTGATCACGGAAATTCCCTACAATGTGAATCGCGCCACCCTCGTGGAGCGGATCGCGCAGCTCGTGAATGAGAAAATCCTGAGCGATATCACCGCCATCCGCGACGAATCGGACGAGAACACGCGCGTCGTGATCGAGCTGAAGCGCGACGCGATTCCGAAAGTCGTGATTAACAATCTCTACAAGCATACTGCGATGGAGTCTTCGTTCGCGGTCAACATGCTCGCGATCGATCACGGCAAGCCAAAGTTGCTCTCACTCAAGGAAGCGAACGCCGCTTTTATTGAGCATCGCCGCGAAGTCGTTCTGCGCCGGACGCGCTTTGAGTTGCGCAAGGCGGAGGAACGGGCCGAAACCCTCGAAGGTTATCTCATCGCGCTCGCGAATCTCGATGAGTTCATTCGGATCATCCGCGGTTCGGCCAATCGTGAGGAGGCGCGAGTGAAGCTGCTTGCTTTTGAATTTACGCGCCGACAAGTCGAGCAGATCGGGGTGCTGATTCGCGATGAAGCGCGCCTGACGGACGGTCGCTATGCCTTTAGCGAACATCAGGCGAATCAGATCCTGGAGTTGCGCCTCTATCAACTGACCGGGCTGGAGCGCGAGAAGATCGTAAGTGAATACAAGGAGTTAATCGAGACGATCAAGGACCTGCGCGACATCCTCGCGAAAGAGATTCGAGTTTTCCAGATCATCAAGAAAGAGTTACGAGAGATTCAGCAGAAGTATGCCGGACCGCGACTCACTCAGCTCGTACCCGAGGAGGGCGAGATCAACATGGAAGATCTCATCGCGAATGAGGGCACGATCATTAGCATCACGCATGGTGGCTTTATCAAACGCACGGCGGTGAGCGCCTTTCGCGCGCAACGGCGCGGCGGCAAAGGCGTGATCGGAATGCAAACGCGCGAAGGCGCGACGCAGGAAGAGGAAGGCGATTTCGTCGAGCATCTTTTCACGGCCACGACGCACGATTACCTGATGTTCTTCACCGAGTCGGGGCGCTGTTACGTCGAGAAGGTGTATGAGATTCCCGAGATGGGCCGGGCCTCGAAAGGCCGATCAATCGCTAACCTGCTCGAGCTGCGAGCGGGCGAGAAAATCGCAGCGACCATTCGCATCCAATCCAAGAGCAGCGGGACGGGCGCGAATGCAGTCGACGAGACCTGGGACGAAAACTTCCATATCGTTTTCGCGACGCGCAGCGGCATCGTTAAGAAGTCAAACCTCTCTGATTACAGCAACGTGCGGAAGGGCGGGATCATCGCGATTCAAATCGAGGAAGACGATTGCCTGATCGATGCCGTGCTAACCAATGGCGACCACGAGATCGTGCTCATTACCTCGGATGGGATGAGCCTGCGCTTTCACGAAGACCAACTGCGCGACCAGGGCCGCAACACCGTAGGGGTGTGGGGTATTCGACCGGAAAAGAGCGATCATGTGGTCGATATTGCGCTCGTGAATGACGAGGCAAAGTTACTCGTCGCGGGCGAGAATGGGATTGGCAAACGGACTGCGTTCGACAATTACCGCAAGCAAAAGCGGGGTGGCAAGGGCATCATCACGATGAAGACCGGTGAGAAAACCGGAGCGGTCGTCGGTGCACTTACTGTGACTGAGAACGACGAGCTCATGCTCATCACGACCAAGGGGCAAATGGTGCGGACCCGCGTCGCGGAGATTCGCGAGACTGGCCGCAACGCGCAGGGAGTAAAGTTAATGGACCTGAAGAGAGGCGAAAAACTTCAGGCGATCGCGCCGGTCGTTAGTCAGGCGGCGGAAGAGCAAGTCGAGACGGCCTGACGCCGCGACAACTGTATCGAAAGAAAGGGAGGCGAATGGTCGCCTCCCTCCCGAAGCGAACTCTGGCCTGGCGTTAGTTAGTAACCGCCGCCTGTCTGCCGAGTGACCGAGGTGCTCGTCGTGGCCGGAACCGGCTGCATCGACTCGCTATGCGTAGTCGTGGTCGTCGCAGAGCCGGGTTCTTTCACCACCGTCGTGCAGGACGACAACGCTAGCACGCAAACCGACAGCACCGGGATTAAGAGAATAAGTTTTTTCATAAGTCGTTGATCGTTAACAATCCCGATTCGCAATCAGAGGTTCCGGCGGTCGGCTCGGAATGACGATTTTTTCTAAGCCCTGGCGATTGGCACCTCCCGTCCGGTGCTTCCAGAAGGCGGTATCTTCCACATCGAACACGCGCGCAGTCGCAAGGTGCCGGAAGTTTTGAGAGACCGAGATCGGGCGCGGCGTTCCCATCAGGACCCAAGCGGAATCAAGTGCATGAATAGCGATGTCGATGAGCGCGCCTCCACTCGAGCGTTTTTTTCTGTGAACCCAGCCGCCGATCCCGAAAGGTATTCCGCGGGAGCGCCCCCAGACTGCTTCCGCGAAATAGATTTTGCCGAGCTGCTCGCGGGCGATGAGCTCGCGCGCCAGGCGCATTTCCGGGGGTGAAACGAAATTGCCGGCTGAAAAAGTAGGTCAGTCCACGCCTTTCCGCTTCCTCCTGCAGCACCCGCATCTCGGCGCTGTTCAGAGTCGGTGGTTTTTCGCACAGCACATGTTTGCCGGCGCGGAAGGCCGCGAGCGTGACCGGGAAATGGAGATCGTTAGGTAGACAGTTGATGACGGCATCGATCTTTGTCTCGCCTAGCAATTCGGCGTAATCCGGGTAAATCTTTGCCGGCTTGTAAGCCTCGCCGAAATTCTGCGCTTTTTCCGCGTGCGGCTCTGCCAAGGCCTGTAACGTTGCACCAGTTAGCGCGCGCACCGTGCGGGCGTGTTGCTGGCCCGGCCAGCCCGCGCCGATGATCCCGATCCCTAACTTCTTTGCCACCAGCCGACGATTCGCTTAATCGACCGGTTTTGCGCGCTGCTTTTTCAGAAGCGAGCGGCGGCGCTTGCTTTCGAGAATCCGCTTTTTCAGGGCCGGCGGGCGAGGGGAATGCCGGCGCCGTTCCCTCGCGATGCGGGCGCGCTCCTGTTGCCGGGCCCGTTCCGCGCGTTCTTCCAAAGCCTCGAGCAGACGGTCGAGCGCGAGGGCGCGATTGCGCGCCTGCGAGCGTGACTCCTGCACCGTGACTGCGACCCCGCTCGAGCGATGCCGCAGAGTTACCGCGGTCGACACCTTATTAACGTGCTGACCACCCGGCCCGGAGGAACGCGTGAAACTCTCCTCCAGGTCCGCCGGCTCGATCCCGAGCCGTTGCATCCGTTCTTTCACCTTCATTCGTTAGGG
>JAICXG010000090.1 GCA_025980625.1 Chthoniobacterales bacterium | reverse complement strand
TCGTAACCTCCGAACATGACCACCTGCTTGTTTCCCGCGTCGTAAGCCATCGAGAGATAAGCGCGTGCCGGGGGCGAAGTGGGCGGGGAAAGCTGCGTCCAGGTAAGAGTGGAGCCTTCCGCCCGCGCGCTCAGGTTGAGCAGAAGCGACGACAAACCGCAAAGAGCGACAATAAATTTGAATCGAGATGCAATCATGAGACCTCGATTGTGCCGGGATGCGCCCGGTTTGTCAAAGACCTAAGGCGGGCGCGCAGCTTTCGCCATGATCAAAGGCAGCGACAAACGAGAAAGCCCTAACGATCGGCGGAAGATCACCGATAGTATTTGGGAGAAACCTTTCGCTTTTTGATTTCCTTCGCTGGGCGAACTGCGATGGTTCCCGGCACATGAGTGAACCGGCTCATCTCTTCTCGCCGCTGCAACTGCGTGGGATCACGTTGCGCAACCGCATTGTCGTCTCGCCGATGTGTCAATATTCGAGCGACGATGGGTTTGCCAATGACTGGCACCTGGTTCATCTCGGCAGTCGCGCGGTGGGTGGCGCCGCACTTGTCTTTACCGAAGCCGCGGCCGTTTTGCCCGAGGGGCGGATCAGCCCGCAGGACCTTGGCATTTGGAAAGACGAACAGGTCGAAATGCTCGCGCGCATTTTCCATTTCATCGCGGCGCAGCGCGCAGTTCCGGGAATGCAACTGGCGCATGCCGGGCGTAAGGCAAGCACAAGCGCGCCCTGGAAAGGAGGCAAACCGTTAGGCAAACACGAAGGTGGCTGGAGCCCGATCTTTGGCCCGAGCCCATTACCTTTCGCTCATGGTTACCAGACCCCGCGCGAGCTTGATGCCACCAGCATTGCGCGCGTGCGCGAGGCATTCGCGCAGGCGGCACAACGCGCCCACGCGGCCGGGGCAAAGGTCATCGAAATCCATGCCGCGCATGGATATCTGCTCCATAGCTTTCTCTCGCCCCTGACGAACCAACGCGGCGATCAGTACGGCGGCTCCTTTGAAAATCGGACTCGCTTGCTTTGCGAAACCGTCGCGGGGGTGCGCCAGGTCTGGCCGGAGGAATATCCCCTCTTTGTCCGGATCTCGGCAACCGACTGGATGGAAGATGGCTGGACGGGCGATGACTCCGTCGCGCTCGCGCGAGAGTTATACTCGTTAGGCGTGGACCTGATCGATTGCTCGACCGGCGGAATTGTTCCGAACGCGCGCGTTCCGGTCGGACCCGGATATCAGGTGCCGTTTGCGGGTCGGATTCGTCGCGAAGCCGGCGTGGCAAGCGGCGCGGTCGGAATGATCACCGCGCCCGAGCAGGCGGACCAAATCATTCGCTCCGGCCAGGCCGACGTTGTCCTGCTCGCGCGGGAATTACTCCGCCATCCCTACTGGCCGCTCAATGCCGCGCGCTCACTCCGCCAGAGAATCGAGGCGCCGTCGCAGTACGGGCGCGCTTTTGAGTAGTGAAGCCGTCTCATGATACTCCGTCCTGGCTTGCGAAAGCTTCGACGGACCCCGCACCCAAGTCCTTATCCCTCGCAGCGAAAGGTGAGGTCCGTCTCCTTCCATGGCACAAATCTCCTTGCCATATTTAGGAGCTGTTCTGTTTCTAAATACAAGCCCGTAGAAAGGAGCGGACGCGGCCGGGAATCACCACGGTCGCGCCCCCGGGCCGGTCGCCGCCTGGCTTTACTCGTTAGGCGACGCGGATCTCTCGTAATCAGGCCTCAGCGCTTGGATAGGTGGCGAGGCCGCGCATATACTGGGCGCGTTCAAAGGCGGCCGGGTCGGGACAATTCTTCTGGCTCATGCTGCCCTTGAGTTGTGCCACCGACTCATAGTCGTGATCCTCCATCCACTGCCGCATCTCGTGCTCGATCACCTTAAGATGATCGATCCCGCGCCGGAGCAGGATCGAACAGAGCATGGTCACGTCTGCCCCGGCCATCAACATCTTGAGCGCGTCGCTCGCACGATGGATCCCGCTGGTCGCGGCAAGATTCGCGCCGATTCGCCCGTGGAGGAGCGCGATCCAGCGCAGCGGCAGTCGCATCGCCATCGGAGTGCTGAGCAGGATGTTCGGTGAAATATCCAGGGTTTCGAGCTCGATATCGGGCTGGTAGAAACGATTGAAGAGGACGAGCGCATTGGCTCCCTGGCTATCAAGGCGGCGCGCAAACTGTGCGAAGTTAGTGAAGTAAGGACTGAGCTTGACCGCGACTGGGATTTTAACCTGCGCTTTGATCGAAGCGACAATCGTTAGGTAGTCGTTTTCGATTTCGGCCGCGCTCCGCGCCGGATCGCTCGGGACACTGTAAATGTTGAGCTCAAGCGCATCCGCGCCGGCTTGCTCGATCTCGTGAGCATACTTCATCCAGCCGCCGAAGGTGGTGCCATTGAGGCTGCCGATGATCGGGATGCGGACAGCCGCCTTGGCGGCCGCAATGTGCTCGAGATAGGTTTCGGGGCCGACCTTGAATTCATCCCGTCGCGGGAAGAAGGAGAGCGACTCCGGGTAACTCTCCGTTCCCTGCTCGAGATAGTAATTCAAGTCGTGGTGATCGCGCCGGAGCTGTTCTTCAAAAAGAGAATGAAAGACGATAGCGGCGGCGCCCGCGTCCTCCATTCGCTTGATGTTGTCGGAGTTTTCTGAAAGCGGCGAAGCCGAGGGCACGAGCGGCGTGCGCAGCTTAAAGCCGAGATAGTTAGTGCTTAGATTCATGGCTATTTTCTCCGTTGAAGCTACTGCTGGCGAGAAACTCATAGAGGGCGCGCCGCTCCTTCACCTCCGCCTGGGCTTGCGCGAATAACTCGATCGCGGCGCGCGGGTCACTTTTTTCGAGCATACGAAAGCGGTTCTCAAGCTTGAAGTAATCCGCGGTCTTGATTCGCGGCGCAGCGGAGTCGAGCTGGAGCGGGTTCTCTTTCATTCGCAGCCGCTCCGGGTTGTAACGATAAAGGAGCCAATGTGCGGAGTTCACGGCTGCTTTTTGGTTCTGCATCGCCGTTGCCATATTAATGCCATGGGCGATGCAGTGGCTGTAGGCGATAATCAGGGCCGGTCCATCGTAGGCTTCAGCCTCGAGAAAGACTTTGAGCGTGTGCTCATCCCTGGCGCCCATCGCGACCGAGGCGACATAGACATGGCCGTAAGTCATCGCGATCAGTCCCAGGTCTTTCTTCGCCGTTCGTTTGCCGCCAGAGGCAAACTTGGCGACCGCGGCGCGCGGCGTTGATTTGGAACATTGGCCGCCGGTGTTTGAATAAACCTCCGTATCAAGGAGCAACACCTTTACGTTGCGTCCGCTTGCCAGAACATGGTCGAGTCCACCATAACCGATGTCGTAGCCCCAGCCGTCGCCGCCCACGATCCAAACGCTCTTGCGCACGAGAGTATCGGCAATAGCCAGGAGCCGTTTGGCAGAAGCGCTGCCTAACGAGTAAAGCCGGCGCTTCAGCTCGGCGACGCGGGCCCGTTGCTCGGCAATGTCCGCTTCATCGCGCTGCCGGGCATTAAGGATATCCATCACGAGGTGGCGTCCGAGCTGGGGGAGAAGTCGCATAAGCAGTTCTCCGGCGAACTCCTGTTGTTTGTCGAGCGAGAGCCGGAAGCCGAGTCCGAATTCCGCATTGTCTTCAAAGAGTGAGTTCGCCCAGGCCGGGCCGCGCCCATCGCTGTTCCTGGTATAGGGCGTCGTTGGCAGGTTGCCGCCGTAAATCGACGAACAGCCGGTGGCATTCGCAATCAGGAGCCGATCGCCAAAGAGTTGCGTAAGCAACTTGATGTAAGGCGTCTCACCGCAACCTGCGCACGCGCCGGAAAACTCGAAGAGCGGCTGGCGCACCTGCGCTACGCGTACGTTCGCGTCGCTCAGGCGGGTGCGATCGAACTCCGGAAGCGAGAGAAAGAAATTCCAGTTCGCGCGCTCGGCTGCGCGCAATGGAAGCTGCGGCTGCATGTTGATCGCCTTCAGCCGGGCCTCGGATTTGTTGCGCGCCGGACAAACGTCGACACAGATCCCGCAGCCCGTGCAATCCTCAACCGCCACCTGGAGCGTGTAGCGCAACTCTTTCCATTCCGGCAACCGCGCCGGGTGCGACTTGAACCCGACAGGGGCGTCCCCGAGTCGCTCCGGTTCGTAAACCTTGCTGCGAATGACGGCGTGGGGACAAACCATGACACATTTACCGCACTGGATGCAGACCGTCGGCTCCCACACTGGCACCTCGGTGGCGAGGTTGCGCTTCTCAAACTGCGCCGTGCCCGTGGGAAACGTGCCATCGTTAGGTAAAGCGCTCACCGGCAGGCGATCGCCCCGGCCGGCGACGATTTCTCCAAGGATGTTGCGGACGAAGTCTGGCGCGCCTTTAAGTGCGCCGTTCCCAGCGGAGGCTCGCGGCATCACTGTCGCGGGGAGTTCCACCTCGAATAAACGCGCGAGTGTTTCATCGACTGCGCGCAGGTTCGTCTGGACGACTTCGAGGCCTTTGCGAGCGTAAGTCTTGCGAATCGAATTCTTGATCGCTTCGATTGATTTCTCTGGCGGCAAGACGGCGCAGAGGGCGAAGAAACAGGTTTGCATCACGGTGTTGATGCGGCTCCCCATCCCCAGCTCGTGCGCCACCTTGCCGGCGTCGATGACGAAGAACTTTGCGCCCAGCTTGATCAACTGCCATTGCACATTTTCCGGCAATTGCGCCCAGACCCGCTCGCGCGCGAAAGGCGAGTTGAGAAGAAAGGCGCCGCCGGGGACTAACGCCGCGAGCACATCCTGCGTCTCGAGCAGGAACGGCTGATGACAGGCGACGAAATTCGCTTTGCTGATGAGATAACCCGACCGGATCGGACGCGGGCCAAAACGCAAATGCGAGATAGTTATCGCGCCCGATTTCTTCGAGTCGTAAACGAAATAGCCCTGGGCAAAGAAGGGCGTGTTCTCGCCGATGATTTTGATCGATTCCTTGTTCGCGCCCACCGTGCCGTCGGAACCGAGCCCGTAAAACAGCGCCCGCACGACGTCGTTAGGCTCGATCGAAAAATCTGGATCAAACTCCAGACTGGTGTGCGAAACATCATCCTCGATTCCAATCGTAAAATGATTCTTCGGGGACGCTGCTTCGAGATTGTCGAAGACCGCCTTGATCATCGCCGGAGTGAATTCCTTCGACGAGAGGCCGTAGCGTCCGCCCACGATACAGAGGTCGCTCCATTCCTGTTCGTGAAGCGCATTGACGCAGTCGAGATAGAGCGGTTCGCCGCTCGCTCCCGGCTCTTTTGTCCGGTCCAGAAGGGCGATGCTCCGCACCGTCATCGGTAACGCATCGGCAAAGGCTTTTGCGTCGAACGGACGATATAAACGCACTTTCAAGACGCCGACCTTTTCTTGTTGGGCGACGAGAAAATCGATCGTCTCGTGGACCGCTTCGCAACCAGAGCCCATCAGGACAACGACGCGCTCGGCATCGGGCGCGCCGTGATACTCAAAAAGTGAATATTGCCGCCCTGTGAGGCTGGCGAATTGATCCATCGCGCGCTGCACGATTTGCGGACAGGCGATATAAAACGGATTCACCGTCTCGCGCGCCTGGAAATAAACATCCGGATTCTGCGCGGTCCCGCGAATCACCGGATGATCAGGCGAAAGCGCCCGCGCCCGATGCTCGAGCACACGCTCCTCGTTGATCATGGCCTCGAGCGTATCGTTAGGCAAAAGATCGATCTTCGAAATTTCGTGCGAAGTACGGAAGCCATCGAAGAAATGAAGGAACGGAATGCGCGACTCGAGCGTCGCGGCATGGGCGATAAGCGCGAGGTCCTGCGCTTCCTGCACCGAGGCCGAGCAAAGCATCGCCCAGCCGGTGGCGCGCGCCGCCATCACGTCGCTGTGATCGCCGAAAATCGAGAGTGCCTGCGCCGCGAGCGAGCGCGCCGCGACGTGAATCACCGTCGGCGTCAGCTCGCCCGCGATTTTGTACATGTTGGGAATGACGAGGAGCAAACCCTGCGAAGCGGTGAAGGTGGTGCTGAGCGCACCGGTCTGGAGCGCGCCGTGGATCGCACCCGCGGTCCCGCCTTCGCTCTGCATCTCCGCGATCGCCGGCACCGTCCCCCAGAGGTTTTTGACTCCGCCGGCCGCCCACGTATCAGACCACTCGCCCATCGGCGAAGCCGGCGTGATCGGATAAATCGCGATCACTTCGTTAAGCGCATAGGCGACGCGCGCAACGGCTTCATTCGCGTCGAGCATTTTGTAAACTGTTTTTGCGAAGGATCGCGGCGCTGTGCGCACTTCGGCGGCGTGCTTTTTGGGTTGGCAGTTTTTCTCTTTTTGCGCGGGCTCGCTCATCGCTTCCAACGGGCAATCGTAGACGACTGCGCTTTCCGGCGATGCGCGGGCTTTGGGTTTTGCTGTGCAGTTCTTGCGCTCGCGCGGCGGCGGCGCGGGCGTGGGATTGGATAATGAAGGACCGCTAGACCTGGTCGTTCATCTCCTGCGCCTTGATGTAGGCTTGCTGGAGAAAATCGGCCATCCCGCCGACCGCAAAAATGCTTGCGACGGTGCGCGTGATTCGCGGACTGAAGATGTAGCCGTAGATGAACCCCGAAGCAATCCAGGTCCCGAGACAAAACGGACAGGTAATGAGGTCGCCGATCGCGCGACGCAAGCCGTGGCCCTTGCCGCGTTCCTCGAGTTCGCCGGCGCCGCCTTTGCCCTCGATCTCGGTAAACGGCGCGCGGAAGGCGGCCGTCACTTTGTCCTTTGTAATCACGCGGCTGAGCTTTTGCGTCGAGAGCGCGAAAAGGATCAGGTCCTGGGGCGCGACCCGCTCGGGCAATGGTTCGCGCTCGCATTTGCGCGCGAAGAGCATGGTCGCGAGCAGGCCATTGAAGACAGCGACGAGAGCCGCGTAATCGCGTGTCGGCAACTGTTCCCTTCGGTCGCGGTCTTGCGGTGGTTGTTGCCGCCGGCTCCTCCTCGATTGCTGCTCCTGATCTGTTCCGTCCCCTCGCGAGCTGCTTTTTCCTTCAGTCATCCTATGAATGATTCGGATCGGAGCCTGGCTTTGGCGCGAGAATTTTCATACCTCCGAGCTTGAGCTCGAGTCCTCGGCGTCTTGACCCTCGCCGCGATTCCACACTATCCTCCGCTCGCTTCGCTCGGCCAAAATCGTCACAGATATGAAGGAACTTACGCTCCGCGGCCTCATCATCGGCATCGTCATCACCCTGGTTTTCACGGCCGCGAATGTTTACTTCGGACTGAAGGCGGGTCTCACGTTTTCGACTTCGATTCCGGCGGCGGTGATCTCGATGGCAATTCTGCGGAATTTCCGTAACGCGACGGTGCAGGAGAACAATATCGTGCAGACGGTGGCCTCGGCCGCGGGCACGCTCTCCTCCATCATCTTTGTTTTGCCCGGTCTGATCATGATCGGCTGGTGGACCGAGTTTCCTTTCTGGATCTCGTTCCTGATCTGCGCGCTCGGCGGAATTCTCGGCGTGATGTATTCCATCCCGCTGCGCCGGGCGTTGGTGACGAACTCCGATTTGCCGTATCCGGAAGGCGTCGCCTGCGCCGAAGTGCTCAAGGTCGGCAGCCGCAGCGGGAAGGAGCAGGCGGCGGATGTCGAACACGGACGCGCCGGTCTGCTCGCGGTGCTCTGGGGTTCGATTGTTTCCGCGGCGTTCGCGATCATTGTGTCCACGCACGTTTTCGGATCCGATGTCGCACAGACCTTCCGAATCGGCCGACGCGGCGGCGTGAGCGGCTACGATTTTGCGCTTTCCTTTGCCTTGCTCGCGATTGGTCACCTGGTCGGTCTGTCGGTTGGAATCGCGATGCTGATGGGCGCAGTGATCGGCTGGGGTTGGGGCGTCCCGCACTACTCGGCGATCACCGGCGACCTAACGACTGCCGCCGCGACCCTCGCGCAAAGCACCTGGAGCACGAAAGTGCGTTTCATCGGCGCCGGGACCATTGGCGTGGCGGCGATCTGGACATTGGCGAAGCTGGTGAAACCAGTCGTGCAAGGTCTCGCCGGCGCGATGGCCGCGTCGCGCACCCGTAAAGCTGGCCAGGCCGACACGCTGCCGATCACCGAACGCGATATTCCGATCGGCATTGTCGCTCTGGTTACATTGGCTTGCATGGTGCCGATCGCCTGGGTGCTCGGCTATTTCGCAAACACGAGCGGACTCGGCGCCCACCTGACCACGCTCGTCATCGGCGGCGTCGCCTATGTCATTTTGATGAGCTTTTTCGTTTCCGCCGTCTGCGGTTACATGGCGGGGCTGATCGGTTCTTCGAATAGCCCGCTCTCCGGGGTCGGGATTCTGGTGGTGATCGGCGCCGCCGTCCTGCTCGTGCTTGGCGTCAAACCGTATGTGTCGCCGGAGGCAAGCAAGGCTCTGATGGCGTTCGCGCTTTTCACAACCGCGGTCATTTTCAACGTCGCGGCGATCGCGAACAACAACTTGCAGGACCTCAAGACCGGGCAGTTGGTCGACGCGACTCCGTGGAAACAACAGGTCGCGCTTATCGTCGGTGTGATCGCGGGCGCGTTCGTTATTCCTCCCGTGCTCGATCTGGTGAATCACGCTTACGGTTTTGTCGGCGCGCCCGGAGTGGATCCATTGCGCGCGCTGCCTGCGCCGCAGGCTGGTTTAATCTCAGCCCTCGCCCAAGGGGTGATCGCGGCAAACATTGATTGGAGCCTGATTGCGATCGGCGCCTGGATCGGAGTGGCTGTCATCGTTTTGGATGAAATTCTCGCTCGCACCACGAAGGGGATGCGGGTGCCGCCGCTCGCGGTCGGCCTCGGAATTTACCTGCCGACCGCCAGCACGCTCATGATCGTGGTCGGCGCGATCGTCGGTTGGATTTTCGACCGGCGGGCCGATCGCACGCCCAAACCAGAAGCGACCAGGCAGCTCGGCGTCCTGCTCGCCTCAGGTTTGATCGTCGGCGAAAGCATCATCGGCGTGGTGATCTCGGCGATCGTCGTTTTCTCGGGCGTGGCGGCGCCGCTCGCGCTCGTCGGCGCCGGATTTGATACGGCCGCACTCTTCATTGGCGGTCTCGCCTTCGCCATCATCGCGTTCCTGCTTTATCGCTGGATTTTGCGAATGGGAGCGCGGAGAACGCAAGCCACGTAATTCGTTAGGGCAAGCGCTCACCTGCTCGCGGAGCAAAGTTCGTTTGTTACAATTGCACGATGAAAGCCGCGCTGTCTGAACCGCTCAGTAGCTCGTAATAAAAATGGCAAAAATCGACATCGACCTGCGCAATCCGCCTAACGAAATGCCCGACATCGTCGGGTACAGACCGGAGAACCCGCTCGCGGCCAATTTCAAACCGTTCATCTCCGCGCGAACCCGGATCCGTGAGCTGACGCCGGTGCCGCTGATCGTCGGGACGCTGCTCGGGATCGTTTTTGGCGCTTCGTCGCTCTACCTTGTCCTCAAGGTCGGTCTCACGGTCAGCGCTTCGATTCCGGTCGCGGTCATCTCGATCACGTTCTTTCGGCTTCTTTCCAAGGTCGGACTGCGCGACGCGACGATTCTCGAGAACAACATCGTCCAGACGGCCGGCTCGGCGGGGGAATCGATCGCCTTCGGGCTCGGGGTAACGATGCCGGCGATCATGATTCTCGGGTTCGATCTCGAACTCACCCGGGTCGCGCTCGTCGCCGTCCTCGGGGGATTGTTAGGCATTCTCATGATGATCCCGCTGCGGCGGGCGCTGATCGTCGATCAGCACGGGTTGCTCAAATACCCGGAAGGCACCGCCTGCGCCGAGGTGCTCAAGGCTGCCGCCTCGCGGGAAGGAATCGAAAGCGATTTGCCTAACGACGCCGTCGCGACCGGCGGGAAAACGATTTTCACCGGCTTTGGAATCGGCTTCCTCTATCAGGCGGCGATGTACGCCTTCAACGCCTGGAAAAGCACGCCGGAGAAAATCTTCGGCCCGCCTTTCAAGGCGGGATCGATCTCGATCACGACCGAACCGGCATTGTTAGGCGTGGGTTACATCATCGGACCGCGGATCGCTTCCATCATGTGCGCCGGCGGCGTCCTCGCCTATCTCGTGCTCATCCCGGCGATCAAGTTTTTCGGCGAAGGCGCGGCCGCGATTATTGCGCCGGGAACGATACCGATCGGCCAAATGACGCCCGACGATATCCGCGAGGCTTATGTGCTTTATATCGGCGCCGGGGCGGTCGCGGCCGGCGGCATCATCAGCATGGCGCGATCGCTCCCGCTGATCTGGCACGGAATGAAGAGCGGCCTGGCTGATCTGCGCAGCCTGCATGGACCAGCCGGCAAACGGCCGCGCACCGATCAGGATTTGTCGATGAAGTTTGTCATCGGCGGAGTGATCGCGCTCCTCCTCGTGATCATGATCGCGCCCCAACTCCATCTGCAGTGGAATTTGTTAGGCGCGCTCCTCATC
>JAICXG010000049.1 GCA_025980625.1 Chthoniobacterales bacterium | reverse complement strand
GCACCGAGCGCATTAAGAGTCCACGCGGCTGTATTGCGCAGTCGTCCCTGAGATCGAAGCCTGTTCATGATCGCGACCAACGTCAGCCGACCGCGCAATGTCGATGTTCCGCGCGCCGCCGCCATCCTCTACGGCGATTGGGGCACGAGCAAAGCTTATGTGATTGGCCTGGCCTTCGCCGTCGCCGGTTATGCTTCCTTCTGGTTGATCGCGGCGATGTGCGTTCTCACTGCGCTCGTCGGATGCAACTACATCATCATTTGCCGCCTCTATCCCGACGGCGGCGGTGTCTACGCCAGCGTTCGCCACCGTTCCGAAGTGATCTCAATCGTTGGCGGTTTCCTGCTCATTGCCGATTACCTCGTGACGGCGGCGATCAGCGCGCTTTCTGCTTTTCAATATCTCGGGCTGCCGCATCCGGAGAAATTCGCGGCTGGAGCGATCGTCGCGATTGGTCTTCTCAACTTGCTCGGGCCGCGCCATACTGGCGGTCTTGCGTTTCTCATCGCCATCCCGACTGCGCTGGTCGTCGTGGCGCTCGGCGCGTTTTGCATTCCGCACCTCAATGCCGCGCTGCAACATCTGCAGCCTTTGCACGGCAGCATGCTGCACAATTGGCAGGCCTTCGTTGGAATCGTTCTCGCGCTCTCCGGTGTCGAAGCCATCGCCAACGCCACCGGGGTGATGCGGCTCGATCCCGGCGCGAGTGAAGCTCATCCGTCCGTTCGCAAGACGTCGACTCCCGCCATCCTCTGGGTCATGCTCGAAGTCTGTCTCTTCACTGCATTATTTGGGCTCGCCGCTCATGCGCTCGGCGGCCTCGAAATTGCCAATGGCGACGTCAGCGCGCCCGGCGCGGCCGGGGTTCGCGATTACATGCTGCGGTACATGGCGCAGGTCTTTGTCGGAGCCGCGCTCGGGCCGGCGATTGCCAAAATCTTCGCCCTGCTTCTGAGCATTGTGTTCGGTCTGCTCCTTCTCTCCGCGACCAACACCGCGGTCGTCGATCTGATCGCGATCCAATTTCTCATGGCACGCGACCGGGAGCTGCCGTCGGTTTTTCAACGCCTCAATCGCTGGGGCGTTCCGGCCTACGGGATGATTCTGGCCGCCGTCATCCCCGCGGTGCTGGTGGTGGCCGTAAAAGACATGGCCGGTTTGGCCGATCTGTATGCGGTCGGGGTGGTCGGCGCAATTGCGACCAATCTCGGCGCAACTTCCACCGATCGACATCTCGCGATCAAAATCCCCGAGAGAGTTCTCATGTTCGGCACCTTCCTCGTGATGGCGGCAATCGAGCTTTCGCTCCTCGTCGATAAGCCGAACGCCCGCTATTTTGCCGTCACGATTCTTGCCGTTGGACTAATCCTGCGCGGTCTGGTGCAGGAACGCCGAATGAAAAGAGCCGGCACGAGCGCCGATTCATCGGCGGCCGGATCGCTTCCCGCTGCGAGGCACAACGGCGAAGTCATCCTCTGCGCCGTCCGAGGATGCGGGCGCACCCTCGACTTTGCTCTGCGTGAAGCGTCCGAAACCGGTCGCCGCCTTTACCTCCTGTTCATTCGCGAGCAAAGATTTCTCACCGCCGAAGACACCAGTCGGAAATGGCAGGACGACCCGGAGGCGCGCGCGATTTTTGATAACGCCAAGGCGCGCGCGCCGGAACGTCCGCCGCTCTTTTGCTATGCGGTAAGCGATTCCGCCTCGCAGACAATCGTAGATATCGCAGCCACAGTCGGTGCCTCGCGTCTCATCCTCGGTGCGCCGCGCCGCCACGGCATGACTCACCTCCTGCGGGGCAACGTCGTGCGGGAAGTCTCCGATCTGCTGCCGGAGGAGATCGACCTGCTCGTCTACGCCTGACTTACGTCGTTTCTTTATCCCGAGAAACAACTTGCCCATCCGATCCTGGATCTCGCGGCGACGTTAGGCGTCGATTACATGATTCTCGGCGCCTCGCAGCGGCGCACGATCGCTGATCTACTCACGGGCAGCGTCGCGACGCCAGATCGCGCAGCATCCGCCGGACTCGATGCGGTTGGTCATCTGCGGATCACGTCGCCTCGCGCCCTGCCGACGATTGCAGGGCAAGCGCCCGCCTGCTCGACCAGAAAAGCTGGGCAGGCGAAGCGCCCGCCCTACAATTAGATCGTGAAAGTGTTGGTGGCAGATCGGATTTCGTCACGCGGCATCGAGGAATTATCCGCCGCGGGCAAGTTGGAGGTGAGCGTCCAGACCGGCTTGAGCGAAGCGGAACTGATCAAGGTCATTCCCGAGTTCAGCGCGATCGTGGTGCGAAGCGAAACGAAAGTGACCGCGCCGATTCTGCACGCAGCGACACGGCTCCGCGTGGTCGGGCGCGCCGGAGTCGGCGTCGACAACGTCGATGTGGAAACGGCGACCCGGCGCGGCGTGATCGTGATGAACACGCCCGGCGGCAATACCATTTCAACCGCGGAGCATGCCTTCTCGCTCCTGCTCTGCGTGGCGCGCAAGATCCCGCAGGCGCATGCCAACTTGCAAATCGGGCGCTGGGACCGGAAACAATTCGAAGGCACCGAGCTTTACAACAAAACGTTAGGCATCATTGGCATGGGGCGCATCGGCTCCGAGCTGAGCCGGCGCGCGATCGCTTTCGGGATGCGGGTTCTGGCTTACGATCCTTACCTTTCCTCCAGCCGCGCGCGCTCGCTGCAAGTGGAATTGATCGAGGACCTCGATGAGCTCCTGCCGCTGGCCGATTTCATCACCCTGCACACCCCGCTCACGCCCGAGACCCACCACTTGCTCAATGCCGTTCGCCTAACGAAAACGAAGCGCGGCGCGCGCCTGATCAATTGTGCCCGGGGCGGATTGATCGACGAGGTCGCGCTCCTTGAGTCGTTAGGCAAGGGCCAGCTCGCGGCCGCCGCGCTCGATGTCTTCGAGATGGAACCGCTGCCTAACGACTCGCCGTTGCGCAGTCTGCCGAATCTCATTCTCACTCCGCACCTCGGCGCCTCGACGGTGGAAGCGCAGGAGAGTGTCGGGATTGAAATCGCGCAGGCGATTCGGGCGGCGCTGCTCGAGGGCACGATCCGGAACGCGATCAATATGCCAAACCTTGACGCCCGGACGCTCGCGATCGTCGGCCCGCATTTGCGCTTCGGAGAAAAACTCGGGCGCTTTCTCTCGCAGGTGGCGCCGAAGCGTGTCGAAAGCCTGCACATCAACTACAGCGGCAAGGTGAACGAGGTCGACACCACCGCGATCACCCGCTCAATTCTGAAGGGTTTCCTTCATCTCGCCGGGGGCGACGACGTCAACGAAGTGAACGCGCCGGCGTTCGCCGAATCGTTAGGCTTAAAGGTCACCGAGTCGCGCCTGAGCGCGCCGGGCGATTACAGCGATCTGCTCGAGCTTACAGCCGAGGCGGAAGGCAAAACCGTTTCGGTCGCGGGCGCATTCTTCGGCGCTACGCCGCGCATCGTCAGCATCAACAGTCGCCCGGTCGAAGCGCGACCAAGTGGCGTGCTGCTCGTGCTCGAAAACACCGATCGTCCCGGAATTATCGGGCGGATCGGGACATTGTTAGGCGAGCACGGCGTGAATATCGCGACCATGTCGCTGAGCCGGAACCAGGCCGGCGGCCGCGCCCTTACCGTGCTCAATCTCGACACCGCACCGGACGCGGAACTGCTATCCAAGATCGCCGCCAGCGAAGACATCCACAGCGCCCAAGTGGTGGAGTTGTAACTCGGCGCTAACGATGAAAGCGCCTGCTACTTCTTACTCCGGCGCGAGTGAGCCCTTTTATCACTTGCGCGCGGGCGAGGCCGCCAGTTTTTGGAACCGCGGATCATTCCGGAGCGAATCGAACATCGGATCGAGCCGAAGCAGCGCTCGAGTAAGCGGCACGTTTGAAGCAAGCGCGCCTGAATACGGCGTCGCGAGTACTTTCTGCAAAGCGGCGATGGCGCGGTCGGCCTCGCCCGTGCCGGCCGCTACCCGCGCGAGGATCTCGATCGGATAGGGACCACTCACAACGTCTTTCTCGACCGGGAGCACGGTCATGGCCCTTTCCGCCAGGGCCAGTGCGGTCGACTTATCACCGAGGAACATGTTAGTGAGGGCGAGATCGCCAATCAGAACAAAGTTTTCCGGCTGTTCTTTTAGGAAACCTTCCAGTTCGCCGCGCGCCTCGCGCCAGGTTTCCTCGGCGGCAGCATGGTCGCCTGCGACTGCTTGCGCCCAGCCTAACCACAAGCGCAGTTCGCCATTGATGTAACCCAATGCTGGATCGGGTTTGCCCAGTCGTTCCTTTAACCGGGGGATGATTTCTCCGGGGCGTCGCTCCAGGATCGCCTGGTAACTCTGTGCTTCCACCGGGTTGGCGTCGTTCGCATTTGCGCGCAGCGGACCGAGCATCGCGGCGGCCCGCGGCAGGTCGCCCTCGGCTTGGGCGATACTTCCTTTCAGCGCGACGATATCCACGTTATCCGGTGTGATATTGAGGACCTGATCAAGCTTGCGCAGGGCTTGAGGGAAAGCACGAAGCGCGATGTAGGAGAGCGCGTGCTGCGTGAGCAGGTCGACATTGCGCGGGTCCAGGCGCTCGGCTTCATTGAAGTAACTCTCAGTCTGGTCCCACTGACCTCGCCGCCGCGTGACATAAGCCAGTGACTCAGGAATGCGGCTGCTATTAGGCAGGAACTGACGTGCCTGCTTAAAGTAACTCACGGCGGCATCATAATCCTTCAAGCAGGCGTAGAGATAAAAGCCTTTCGCCAGTACCGCCTCACCGAGATCAGGCTCAAGAGTGAGTGCGGTGTCGGCTGCCTGTCGGGCCTCATCCCGGAGCGCGACGGTGGGTTGAAGGCTGGTGGTGCGATAGCCGCGCGAGTCGACGTAGGAGAGCAGCGCCCAGCCGAGCGCCAACTTCGGATCCAACCGCACCGCTTCTCTAAGATACTTCTGCGCGGCCAGAGCGGTCGCGGGTATGTTTCCAGGTTCGAGGGTATAAGCCAGTCCCCGCAGATAGGCATCGTAAGCCTCCGGATTGTTCGTCGGTTTGGCAGCAATGACTTGCTTTTCCTCGCCGGTCAGTTTTGCCCGTAACTGCTCGGCAATGGCTTTGGATATCTCGCTCTCGACTGAAAAGATGTCAGTCAGTTTGCGATCAAAGGTATCGGCCCAAATATGAGAGTCATTCGCTGCCTTAATGAGTTGCACATTCACCCGCACCGCGTCGCCGCTCTTCTGCACGCTTCCTTCCAGGATATGGGCGACGCCAAGCTGTCTGGCGATCTCGGGCAAATTTTCCGGCGCGCTCTTATAATGCTGGGTGGAAGTGCGGGAGATCACTTTTAGATCCGCGATCTTGGATAAGCGGGTCAGGATTTCATCCTGAATGCCATCCGCAAAGTAGGCATTCGCCTTTTCGCTGCTCAGGTTTTCAAACGGCAACACCGCGATGCTCTTTTCCGGGATGGCAGCGGCGACGGGTGAGGCAGCGGCGTTTGCTCGAGCCATAGTTTGCTGAGCGCGATGGCGGAAAAAGAAAACGCCACCGATAATGAGTGCCGCGATAAGCAGGAGCGCGAGCACGAGCTCGTGCCACGGAATCCCTCGCGCCACTGTCGCGCCTGCCGCGGACGCTCGCTGCGCGATGTTTTTAAACTGCTCCGGCGGCTCCGGATTGCCAATCACATCAGCGTAAAGATTCACCACCGAGACGACAACTCCGTGCTTCACTTCGATGTCGCCGAGGTCGTGCAGGTACGGCTGCCAACGACGATATTGCGCGAGATCGTCGGCCACGCGTTTCGAGACGAGGATGTGACCGGCATCACCGCAATCCATCACTCGCTGCGCGATATTAATCCCGGCGCCGGCGATGTTTTCCCGCTGGTTGACATCGGCGACGTGATGCACCGGTCCGCTGTGGATTCCCATCCGCACCGGCAGACTGGGCTGCGCGCGCAAGGCCTGGTTGATCTGGAGCGCGCACTCGACCGGACATTCAACCGAGCCGGTGAAAACCAGGGCCATGCCATCGCCCGTGGGAAGAATAATGAGTTGGCCCGACGCTTCCGCTTCCTGGGTCGCGTCGGTCTTGCGCACGATTTCGTTCAGCTCCTGCAAGGCCTCGGCCTGTTCGTCGATCAAGAACTTCGAATAACCGACGATGTCGACGAAGAGGACGTGGGCGATCTCGAGGCGAAGACTCTTTTGTGCGTCGGACATGGCGGCGTGAGGAAATCAGCTGGAGTTCGTCGCCGCCGAAATCACGCGAGCAACTTTGCCGCGCGCGCAACGGGCAAACAAGCAAAAGGTTGAGCGGCAATGCCGATGTCGTCGCGAATCGGCGAAGCCGGGCGAAGGACCTGCCGATGGCGGAGAACGTCTACGCCTAACGACAATGCACAGATTGCAATTGCGAGGTCCCTCACCGACGACAAAGTTTGCTGCGTGACCATGCGCACGACTGCTTTGGTGCGGGCTCGCGATGAGCGATTAAAAGTATTGCCCTGCTCGCCCGCGCCTCGTTAGGATGAGCCCATGACTCTGGGCGTAATCATCTGGACACTGATCATCGGTTTAATCGTTGGCGGAATCGCCAAGCTCCTGATGCCGGGAAGAGATCCCGGCGGTTGCATCATCACAATTCTGCTCGGCATCGCGGGCGCGTTCGTCGGGACCTGGATCGGCCGCCTGATCTGGGGACCGGGCTATACCGCGGGCTGGATCCTATCCATCATCGGCGCGATGGTTCTTCTGCTCATTTACCGCTTGATTGCCGGGAAACGAGGTTAGCGCCTAACGACGAGCAAAGCGATTATTCGACCGTCACGCTCTTCGCCAGATTGCGTGGCTTATCCACGTCGCGCCCGAGCGCGACCGCGAGATGATAGGCAAAGAGCTGGAGCGGGACCACGCTCAGCACTGGCATCACGACATCTTCGGCATTGGGCACGATCATGATGTCGTCGGCAATCTCCTTCAGCTTGGCGGCGCCGCTCTCGGTCGTGACCGTGATGATCGGTCCTTTGCGCGCCCGCACCTGCTCGATGTTGTTCAGGTTTTTCGAAAAGAGCGCGTCATCCGGCGTGATGAAAACCGACGGCAGCTCCGGCTTGACGAGCGCGATCACCCCGTGCTTCAGCTCCGCGCTCGGATGCCCTTCGGCGTAGAGATAGGTGATTTCTTTGACCTTCAGCGCCGCCTCGAGTGCGATCGGGAAATTGAGCTGGCGGCCGAAGAAAAGCACGCCGCTCGCCTCGGCATATTTCTGTGCGATGGCTTTGATCGCATCGCTCAGCTTTAAAACTTGCTCGATCTTTTCCGGCAAAGCTTCGAGCGCCTCAATGATCCGCGTTCCCTCCGCGCTCGAGAGATGGCGCATCCGGCCTAACAATAAGCCAATCAGGGTCAGGATCACCACCTGGGAGGTAAACGATTTCGTCGCCGCCACCCCGATCTCTGGCCCGGCGTGCATGTAAACCCCGCCGTCGCTCTCCCGCGCGATCGTGCTCGCGACGTTGTTGCAGATGCCTAACGTTCGAAAACCTTTGCGCTGGCTCTCGCGTAACGCGCCTAACGTGTCCGCTGTCTCCCCGCTCTGGCTGATCGCGAAGACGAGCGTGTCGTTCGTCATCGGCGTGTTGCGATGGCGGAACTCGCTCGCGTATTCCACCTCGGTCGGAATGTTGGCCAATTGCTCGATGAGATATTCGCCCACCATCCCGGCATGCAGCGCGGTGCCGCACCCGGTGAGCACAATTCGCCCGACCTCGCGCAACTGCGCCGCGGTCATGTTCAACCCGCCGAGCTTGGCGGTGCATTCATCGAGACTGAGCCGGCCGCGCATCGCATCGCGCACCGAGCCGGGCTGCTCGAAGATCTCCTTCAGCATGTAGTGCGGGTAATCGCCCTTCTTGATGTCTTCGGCGGTGAACTCGACCTTGCTGATCGCCCGGTCCCCGCGCTCGCCCGCGAGCGAGCTGATCTCGAATTTGTCGCGCTCGACTGCGACCAGATCGAAGTCGTTCAGGTAAACCGCGTCGCGGGTGTAAGCGACGATCGCGCTCACGTCGCTCGCGAGAAAATTTTCATCCTTCCCCACCCCGAGCACGAGCGGACTGCCCCGCCGCGCGCCAACGATAAAGTCGGGCACATCGGCGTGCACCATCGCAATCCCGTAGGTGCCGATGACCTGTTGCAGCGCCGTCCGCAGCGCCTCGACCAGCAGCGCTTTGTGCCGGCGCGGATCGGCCACGCCGACGGCCGACTCGTCATAAATTTTCCCAACGAGATGCGCCAGCACCTCTGTGTCGGTCTCGGAAGTGAAATGATGTTCTCCTTCCCGCAGAAGCGCGTCCTTGATCTCCTGGAAATTCTCGATCACGCCGTTGTGGACGAGGGCGAGCTTGCCGCTCTCGTCGAAATGCGGGTGGGCATTCTGGTCGGTCGGCTTCCCGTGCGTGGCCCAGCGGGTGTGACTGATCCCGTAAGTGCCGCTGGCCGGCGCGTCCGCCACCATCTTCAACAAACCGGAGATGCGCCCGGCGCACTTGCGCGTCTCGACATGATCCCGATCAACGATCGCGATTCCGGCAGAATCGTAACCGCGGTACTCGAGCCGCCGCAGCCCATCGAGCAGGATGGGCGCGGCCTCGGCGTTGCCGACATATCCGACGATTCCGCACATCGCTGGGATTGTAGGAGAACCCGCTCGCGCTCGCAATAGCGGGTCATCCCGAGCGCACTTTCGTAGCATCGGCATTCGGTCGTAGCACAGGCATCCTGCCTGTGGGGCCACCGGGCGTCTTCGCCCGGTGTTCTGTGCTCGCAGTGCCGTTATTCCGGCCCAGCGCGCCCGCAGCTCAGCGGGCTAGAAGATCGAATTGCTGGTAGCCTAACGAACTTGGCGTAGCTTTCCGCGAGGTTGAACCTGTAAGTCGCGCACGGTGCGGCTGCCGATCCAGACAAGGACGACGGTGAGAAATAGCGCACACCAGCCAGCCCCGCCAATGGCACGCCAGCCGTTGAGCATCCAATCAGGGCCTAAACCGCGCGGAGGGAAAGAAGTTGCGCCAGCCATTGCGAGTAAGGCGAGCAGAAGCAGGCAGCGCGCTGTAGGTGCTCGTTGCAAGAGGAGTAGCGCGCCCCCAAGGGTATAAAGCAATAATGCGAGCACCATGTGCCGCGCTGTTGCCTGCGGACTGAAGGCGAGCACGATGCCAATCAAAGCTGCCCATTCCAAACTCGTCACTTCTCGCGTCTGTCGAGAGTCGTCTGGCGAACGCAACGCAATCAGGTGAAGCCCGGCGCGTCGGGCCCCTGAAATGAGAATCAGCATTCCAATAGAGAACACCAGAATGAGAAGCGCGGCGGCGAATCCATCAGAAAGCCCGCGCGCGCGAGACATCCGAAAGAGCGCGGATGTTATCGAGACCGAATGGTCCCACGTAATTGGCGGGATGTAGAGTCGCTGGAGGTGGACGTGCGCGCCAGTCATGTGGACGAGGCCTCCTCCCGCGATCGTTAGGTATTCTGTTGTCCGCTTTAAACCTATCTCAATCGCGGGCAGCCAAAGAAAAAAAACAAAGCTGGCGAGCGCAAAGAATGCGGCCCGGAAATTCTTTTTCAGCAAGAAGTACGGAACAAAAATAAGCGAGAGATACTTAATGTTGGCGGTAAAGCCGATCGCAAGACCTGCGAGCCAGGGTCTCCGCTCCATCCAGCGCAGGACGCAGGCAAAGCCCAGAAGCATGACGAAGTCAGTCTGCCCCTGAGTGAAAACGATGTGAATCTTGTCCGCCGCAAGCACGAAGGCGAAGAGGGCAATCGCCCACCTGATCGAAAAGTCGCTGGCACTGGAGTCAGCCATCCAGCGGGTCGTGATTTCTGTCGTCGCCACGACCATTGCCATGAGCAGGAGCGCGACATTTACGAAAATCCAAAGCGTGGCCGCGAGGTTAAGCGAAAGCAATCCGAGCGGTTGAAGCAGAAAAGCCAGGAGCGGCGGGTAAACGTAACGGCCAAGGCCGGCCGCGTAGATGTTTTCGCCGCGCAACATGCCATAAGCAGCGCGGTAGAAATGTTTGAAATCGTCGGCGTAACCACTCCACACCCGACCAATGGCGTGCGCTGCGAAGATCAGGACCAGAATGCCGATGATGCTGGCAAAAAGTAGTCGCCGTTTTTCCGCCGTCTTGGGCAGCAAACGAGGCCACGCGAATCCTATCTCGGCCACCGCACCATTGAAGGAGCTATCTTGCGCAAGTCAACTTGGGAGTCTGTTGCCGAACGTCATTGCCCTTGGTGTCCGCTCTGGCATAGTAGCCGGCGGTTCGCTCATGCCTAACGACACGGGAGGAAGGGGTTTTTCACAGGTTGGCAATGTGTCTCCCGTGTTCAGGCTCCCCTATAAGGCGCCCGTAGCTCAGCCGGATAGAGCATCGGATTTCTAATCCGACGGTCGGAGGTTCGAGTCCTCCCGGGCGCGCCCTCCGCGCCGGCATTCGAGATTCGTGGTGCCTAAATCGGGAGAAGCGCGCCCGCGAGATGACCGTAGTTACGATTCACGACTCACGATTCATCGACCCACTTTCGCTCGTGTTCGAGGAGCCACTTCTTCCGCCAAAGCCCACCGCCGTAGCCGCAGAGGTTGCCGTCGGCACGGATAACGCGATGACACGGGATAACGATCGCAATCATGTTCGTGCCGTTGGCGCGACCGACGGCGCGGCGCAATTGAGGATCGCCCAGTCGCTTTGCCATCCACGAATAGGAGCGGGTTTCGCCGACCGGGATCGAGCGCAGAATATCCCAGGCGCGCATTTGGAACTCGGAGCCGACCGGTGCGAGCGGAAGATCGAACTCGAGACTCTTGCCCGCGAAATAATCGGCAAGTTGTTTTCGTGTCGCCGCCAGATGCGGATGCTCGCCGGGCACGACAGTTTTCTTTAAACGCTGGCGCAGGATCGGCAGCTCGCGCTCCAGAGCGCGGCGATCGACAAACTCGAGCAGACGCAAACCTTCATCATCAGCCACCGCCAGCATCGTGCCGAGCGGCGTCGTTAGGCGCTCGGCGCAGAGACAATCGCGCCGCTTCGCGCTCGTCGGTGGATCGCCGAAAATCCGAGTGAAGGCCTCGCGGAATCCGCTCTCCGAACCAAAGCCGCTGCCATTCCGCACCTCTTCGACGCTTTCGCCGCGGCGCACTTCGCGCAGCGCGAGTCCCATCCGGCGGGCGCGGTGATAGGCCTGAAAGGTCATGCCGTAATAGCGCTTGAACTGCCGCCGCGCGGTCGACGGATCAATCGCAAGCGAGGCGAGTTCCTTGTCCGTCAGCCGGCCATCCGGCGCTTTCTCGACCTCCGCGCGGAGGCGCTCGATCAGCTCCGGCGCGGGAGGAACCGGATCCATCGGTTGACAGCGCAGACAGGGCCGGTAGCCGCCGATCAGCGCCTCGTTAGGCGAAGGAAAAAATTCCACATTTTCGCGAGCCGGTTTTTTCGAGCTGCAGGTCGGGCGGCAAAAAATTCCGGTCGTGCGCACTCCGACAATGAAGATGCCTTCGAAGCTCGGGTCGCGATCGAGCAGTGCGCGATACATGGTGCCGTTAGGCGGAAGCAGTTCCATCGTTTTCATGCGCGTTCGATTCTGAAAGTGTAGCAACCGCGGCTCACGCTCCGGGCCTGCAAAAACGCGGTCTCGGGGTTTTGCAGGAGCTGTTCAATGACCGCTTCGGGTTGATCATCTGGAACAACGACGGCGTCGATCATGTCGTGCTCCACATTATAGGCGCGAAAGACCCGGTGCCGCCGAAAATTTTCCGGGTATTTAGTTGTCGGCGCGTAACCTTCGCAGGCCTCAGCGTGGACAAAGATCGGCCCGCTCTCCGAATAGGGCCGACCCGCCGGAATGGATGCGTAAGGGAAAAGCACGACACGCTCGCCAGGTTGCGCCCATTGCAAACAATGGCGGCAGGGATAACTGGCCGGCGAATCGACGGTGCGGATCGAATGGTCGGAGGCGCCCGCCGCGGCGCGGCGACGAGCCGTCTCCGCGATCTCGCTCGGCAGAGGTAGAATTTTGAATTTGCTCATGCCGCACGCTAAGCAGCCCGGCCGAGGTGCGCATCGACGGAATTCAGGCAGGCAATTCCCGGGCCGAGCTAGTCGTTAGGCAGAAACGTGTCGGCAACAATTCGCGCCACCTTCGCGACCGTCGCGAGGCGCGCTTCCTCGGAAGCGGTCGAGCCGACGGTGTAGATGGCGAGAAAGATCGGTTGCCTGCCCGGCGGATGGAGGATGGCGATGTCGTTCGTCGTGCCGTTTGCTCCTCGGCCGGTTTTGTCGCCGACCTGCCAATTTTTCGGCACCCCGCCGCGGATCATCGCGTCGCCCGTGGTGTTACCGATGAGCCAACTCTCGAGCTGCCGGCGCGATGCGCTCGACAAGACGTCGGTTGCGAGCAGACGCCGCAAGTCTTCGCACATCGTCGCGGGCGTGGTGGTGTCGCGCTCGTCCCCCGGCCGGGCCGTGTTCAGTTCCGGCTCTATCCGGTCGAGTCGTGTCGCCTCATCGCCCAGCGTGCGGGCAAATCTCGTTAGGCCAGCTGGGCCACCGAGGTCGCGAAGGAGGAGATTGGCGGCGGTGTTGTCGCTTTGCTGGAGCGCCGCCGCGCAGAGATCGCCCAGCTTCATCCCACCGTCTTTCACATGCGTTTTGGTGACGGGCGCATAAGCGAGCAGATCTTTCTCGGTATAGGAAACGAAGCGATCGAGGCTTTCCTTTCCCTCATCGGTCGCTTTCAGGATCGCAGCTGCGGCGAGCAATTTGAAGGTGCTGCACATCGCAAAGCGTTCGTTAGGCCGATGCGCGATGCGTTGCCCGCTTGCGGTGTCGAGGGCGACGACTCCAATCCGTCCGCCGGCGCTCCGTTCGAGAGCGGCGATTTGATCTGCGGCCGGGCTTGGCGCCGCGAAGGCGAGAACGGCGGCCGCAAGGAAGCTCGCTACCACCGATGGTACGCCGGATGACCTTCCTTGACCGCGACAAATGTGCCGCGGCAGGTTGCGCATACTTTTCCGCCGCCGCTCAGTGTCCCCTCAACCGTCGCGCGATCGTTCGTCGACTCGACTACTTTCGCGCTCAAATGGATCGAGCCGTCAGTCGGGGTCGGCCGCAGCAGCTTGATCGCATAATCAGCAGTCACGGTACATGGGACGCGCTCTTCGCCCGATTGTTTCATCAGGTGATAAGCCGCAGTCCAGTTGCAGTGGCAATCGAGAAGGGTGCCGATGATTCCACCGTTCAGGACCCCGGGGAACGCTTCGTACTTCGGCTCCGGTTTCCACTCTGCGACCACGGCGTCGCCTTCGGGAAAACTGCGGATGCGCAGTCCTTCCGGGTTGGCCGGACCACAGCCCCAGCAGGCATTGTTAGGCGCGTATTTTTCCTGAAGCGAAGGCGGTTTCATTCCATTACATCGCGAATCGTTACATCGTTACATCGGTCCGATTCACGATTCTCGGTTTAACGATGTAACGCTTCACGAGTTCCCCGCCCCGTTAGGGGAGAGCCCCTTGTAAGGCCGCTGCGCCGGCCCGGTATAGAGGGAGCGAGGACGGATCAGCCGGTTGTTGTCCTGTTGCTCAATGACGTGCGCGCACCAACCTGCAACGCGCGAAGCGGCGAAGATAGGCGTGTTCAGGGCCGGATCGAAATTGAGCATCGTGAAGACAGGCGCGGCGTAGAGATCGACGTTGGCGCAAAGATGTTTCTCCCGCTCCATCGTGGCCTCGAGTTTCTCGCAGATCGGCACCCATTGTTCCTTGCCCACGCGCTTCCCGAGGTCGCGCGCGATCTCGCGCATGATCGGCACCCGCGAGTCGCCCTTTTTGTAAACCCGATGACCGAAGCCCATGATTTTTTTCTTCTCGGCGAGCGCCTCCATCATCCATTTCTCGGCCCGATCGGGGCTATTGATTTCATCGAGCATCTTCATCGACTCTTCGTTCGCGCCGCCGTGCAGCGGGCCCTTCAACGTTCCGCACGCGCTCGTGACCGCCGCATACATGTCAGCCAGAGTCGAGG
>JAICXG010000372.1 GCA_025980625.1 Chthoniobacterales bacterium | reverse complement strand
GGATTCTGTTCTTCGCTCACGCAGACGAGGATGCCCGAAGATTGCGCGGTTTCCAACTCTCAAAACCGAGTTTTGCCTAACGAAGGACGATCGTTCCTGCGATCGGACAATCCCGTCGCCATCATGGAACGCCGCCCGCGTCGTCGCAGGTCGGCAAGAACGACGCTCCTTCTGGTTGCGCTGTCCGGCTCCGGCATCCACTCTCCCGCCATGCCGGAGTTGCTCGATTCGCCGGTCTGGCGACGAATCGTTCTCGCTTTCATTGTCCTTCTTTTCGCGATCACGAATCTTCCCTGGACGCTCGACGATTACGACCAGGCGAAACAGGCCTACACCTCGTTCGAGATGGTGCGGCAGGGACATTGGCTCTACCAGCATACCCCTAACGAAAACGTTGCGACCAAGCCGCCGCTCATTGGCTGGATCTCGGCCGCGATTTTTGAAGTGACCCGTTGGTGGGAAGGCGCCTGGCGTCTGCCATCGTTAGGCGCGGCGCTTCTCCTGCTCTGGCTGATTGCGCGCGATGCGGCCGCTGCTTATGGAGGAGGCGCCGGGCTGATCGCACTGAGCGCTTTCGGCCTCAACCTTTTGTCACCGCGCCTCGCCACGCTGGTGCGCACCGATATGCCGCTCGCCTTGGTCACATACCTGATCGGTGCCCAGATCTGGTGGAAAATCCGGCGCGCGGAAATCTGGACGGCGCGCGATCGCTGGCTCGCTTTCCTCCTCCTCACCGCCGCGATGCTGATCAAGGGTCCGATTGTCTACGCCTTCGTTTTGCCGGGGCTGATCGTTTACGAAATGCTGCGGCGCCGCAAAGGGGTCGCGCCCGCCGCCTGGAGCGGGTGGTGGCCGTGGATTTTTTCGCTTGCTGTCTTTCTTCTCTGGGTCTGGGGCGGCGTCGTTAGGCAACCCGGCTTTTACGAGAGTGTGGTGGTGCGGGAATTCGCCGGGCGGTTCACCGAAACCTTCCACAAACCGCAGCCATTCTACTTTTATCTCCCGCATCTCCTGCACAAATTTCTTCCCTGGAGCGCGCTGCTCATCGGCCTCGCCATTTTTTTCTGGCGACGCCGCGAGCAACTTTCGTTGCGGATGCAGCCGGACACGGTTTGGCTGGTCTGCTGGAGCATCGGTGGGTTGATCCTCATGTCGCTCATTCCGTCAAAGCGGGTCGATCGGATTTTCCCGGTGGTGCCGCCGCTTTGTTTGTTGGCAGGCGCGCAGGTTGCGGCGGCCTTTCGTGCCGAGCGCTGGCGCAAAAGCGTCGCGCCATGGTTGCGCTACGCGCTGGTTTTTGCCTGTCTTTTCACGGGCGGATACGCTGCCTGGAAAATCGGTTCGGCTGGTCGCGAAAACAGCGACGTGCTCGCCAGGTTTTCGGCCAAGGTCCGGCGCGAAGCGGTGCAGCACCACTGGCGCTACGAAGTCGTCGGCGGACGTGAAGAGGGAATGCTGCTCTATCTGCGGCGCGATCATTTTCTTTTGCCTAACGACGCGGTCGAGCAATGGAAAAGCGGCCGGCTCGATGCGCTGGTGGTGCGGGATGAGCCGGCGCAGCCGTGGCTCGAGATGTTGACCGGCGCGGAGCTGCGGCTGGTTTCGGGCCAGGGAAAGGGACTCCCGCGCTACTCGCTTTTCGTTCGTTCCAGGCGCTGATTCCAGCTCGTGCTCGTAATCGTGCTCGTGCTCTCGGAGGT
>JAICXG010000210.1 GCA_025980625.1 Chthoniobacterales bacterium | reverse complement strand
TCCTGGCGGTGCCGGACGCGCAACGCGGTTACTCGACGAACGGTCGAGAGAACAAGGTAAGTGTGGTTGATCTGAAAACGTTGAAGACGATCAGGAAGCTGGAGGTGGGCGAGAATCCCGACGCCATCACTTATGATCGTAAACGTGGAGAGGTTTACGTCTTTAACCATAGCGGTAAGTCAATGACTGTCATCGATTCCAGGGATGCGAAAGTGCTGGCGACGGTTCCGCTCGGCGGCACTCCTGAGTTTGCAGCGGTCGACTCGGCGGAAGGTCGTGTCTACGTTAACCTCGAGGACAAGAGCGAAGTCGCAGTGATCGACCCCGCCAGGCGTGAAGTGATAGCGCATTGGCCACTCGCGCCCGGCGAAGAACCGACCGGCCTCGCGCTTGATCCGGCCCGTCAACGGCTCTTTGTCACCTGCCATAACAAGCTGATGGAAATGCTCGATACTTCCTCGGGCAAGATTGTTGCCAGCGTTCCAATCGGGACAGGCGTTGATGGCTGCGCGTTCGATCAGGCTTCACATCTCGCCTTCGCCTCCTGCGGCGAAGGTGTAACTGTGATTGCAAAGGAAAATCCGCCTAACGACTTGTCCGTTGCACAAATCTTAAAAACGCAACGCGGCGCGCGCACGATTGCGCTCGATCCCAAGACGCACCGCATCTACTTGCCGACAGCGGACTTTGGCCCGCCGGCATCGCCTAATGCGCGCCCGTCGATTCTGCCGAACACGATGCGACTGCTGGTGTATGGACCGGAGTGATTGCCACGATTATACTACAAGCCGTCTCATAAATCGCGCGTCATCCCGAGCGGAGCGCAGCGGAGTCGAGGGATCCCGTGGAACTCACCTTCAAGCTTGCGCGCCGGGATCCCTCGACTTGGCTCGGGATGACAGGCTTTGGATGTATGACACGGCTTCTATCGAGTTAGTCCACTAACCGGGCGATCATTCAATGCGCCTTGGCAGCCGGTTTTTGTGGGAAGATCAGGATCAACGCGACGATCACCGCCAGCAGTGCAAGCGAAGCGGTGTAGCGGCTGAGAGCCAATCCTCCTTTGGCGACCGGCTTATCCAGGAAATCGCCGACGACCGCTCCGAGCGGGCGAGTCAGGATGAAGGCGGCCCAAAATAAAACCGCGTGCGAGATGCTCGTGAAGTAATAAAGGAGCGCAGTTAGAAGGAGTAAGCTGCCAAAGACCGCAGCCGCGCCGAGATATCCCATCTCATTGGTATCTGCGACCCAGTCACCTAGTGCTGTTCCCAGTGTCTGCGAGAACATGATTGTCACCCAGTAAAAGACTTCAACCTTGGGAGTATTCACGGTTTCGATCGAGATGCTCCCGGTTGACCAGCGCCAGGTGAATAGCGATGAAACCACCAGAATCAATAGGATGGTCGAGCCGCCGGTGTAACCAATGCCGAGTGACCGGTCGCAATAATCGGCCAAAGTAGTTCCGACCGTGGTCGTCGCGACGATCGTCAGCCAATAGAGGAACGGATGAAATTGTTTTGCCCTGATCTGCACCAACACCGCAACGATGAAAATGACTCCGAAGATGGCCGTGCCGATGAGATAGCCGGAGCCTTTGCTGGCCGCGGTTGTTTCGCCCAGCCACGACATTGTGACGGCATCGCCGCCGGTCTCGCCCAGAGTGGTCGCGAGAATCTTAATGATCCAGAAGAGGAGTGTTACCTGTGGGACCTTGGCAACAAGCGTGCGATTTGTTTCGTCCATCATTCAGTGAAAAGCACGGTCGGCACGATACGAATGTTCAATTGCGAGCTTTCCTTATGCACATCGTGCGGTTGCAGGCAGCGGACACAGCCGCCGTCGAAAACAATTCGTGAATCGTGCCAGCAGTGCGTGTTTTGGAATTCGTCCGCTGGCGAGGCTGCTTGGCCATTGTTATTTGTTGAGATAGTCGGTAAAAGAGTAGGCCATGCCGACTGATCCGACCGCGTCCATCGAACAGCGCAAGCTCGCCGCCATTATGTTTACCGACATGGTGGGCTACAGCGCGCTGGCGCAGCGCGATGACAAACTCGCCTTGGAATTGCTGGAAGAACATCGCCAGTTGCTCCGCGAAATTTTTCCGCACTTTCACGGCGCGGAAATCAAAACCATCGGGGACGCTTTCCTGGTCGAATTCGGCAGCGCCCTGGAAGCGGCGCAGTGCGCGATCGAGATTCAGCGGGCGCTGGCGAAACGTAATGCGGATGTCCTACCTGATCGCCGCATTGAAGTTAAGATCGGCATTCATATTGGCGACGTGGTCCATCGCGGCGGCGATGTCTACGGCGACGGAGTCAACATCGCGTCGCGCATCGAGCCACTAGCCGGCGCGGGCGGCATCTGCGTCTCGATGGATGTGGAACGGCAGATCCGCAATGCAGTCGAAACACGCTTCGAAAAGCTCGCCGCAACGGAATTGAAAAACATTTCCGTTCCGATGGAGCTGTTTCGAATCGTGCTACCCTGGGAAAGGCAACTTCCGCCTTCTCCAACTAGCTCGGCGGGTTTGCCGCCGCCACGAGCGCGCTCCTGGATTTGGATTTTGGCTGCGGTTGTTCTCTTGCTCATCATAGGAATCGGCTGGTGGTGGAGGACTCTTCCGCACAAGAGTAACACGGTCCACTCGGAACCTGTTGTCGGGGCCAGTGAGATAGCTGCAAACATCCCGGAGAAATCAATCGCGGTCCTTCCCTTTGAAAATCTTAGCGATGACAAAGCGAATGCTTATTTCACCGAAGGTATCCAGGACGAGATTCTGACTCGGCTGTCGAAGATCGCGGACTTGAAGGTCATTTCCCGCACGTCGACACAGAAATACAAAAGCGCGCCGGATAACCTGCGTGACATCGCGAAGCAGCTCGGCGTCGCCAACATTCTCGAAGGCAGCGTGCAGAAGGCTGCTAACGCCGTTCATATCAACGTGCAGCTCATCCGCACTGCCACTGACGAACATTTGTGGGCGGAGAGTTACGACCGCGATTTGAAGAACATCTTCGGGGTCGAGCGGGAGATTGCCGAGACAATCGCGGGACAGCTCAAGGCCCAACTCACCGGTGCGGAGCAAAAGGCGATTGCAGAAGCGCCTACAGATAACGTTGCTGCGCACGATGCTCATATTCGTGGTGTCAACATCGTCAATAAGGCGATGACCGTTGAGAGCGCAGCCAAAGCTGCCACTGAATTTGCCGAGGCGGTCCGCCTCGATCCCAACTTTGCCCAGGCCTGGGCACGGCTCGCGGTCGTGCGGAGCTTTCTCTATTTTAACGGACTGGATAGCGGCGCTTCGGTGAAAGAGGCGGTGGATCGCGCAGTAGCTCTCCAGCCGGATTCAGGCGAAAGTTGGCTGGCCCAGGCCGTTTACCGCTACCGGGTATTACGGCAGTTCCCGAGTGCCCTCGAAGCATATCGCGAGGCGCAAAAGCGTATGCCTAACGACTCCGATGTGCTCGAGCAAATGGCGCATCTCGAACGCCGGCTCGGCCAGAAAGAAGCCGCCGAACAACATTACCGTGCCGCCGCCCAGCTCGACCCGAAAAATGGCGATACCCTTTTCACCCTCGCCGAGCTTTTGTCTGATGAGGGCCGAGCAAAGGATTCCGATGAGGTCCTCGACCGGTTACTAACACTTTCACCCGGTAACGAGGAAGCATTGGCGCAAAAAGCAACCAATCTTCAGCAGGAAGGCCAGTTATCGGAGTCCGCCGCTGTTCTGAACAAAATAGATCCAAACTCAGGATCAACTAACGTCGCAGTGACCAGGATAATACAGCTTTTCTACGAGCGACGGCTCGAAGACTTTATCGCCATGGTCAAGGCTGGTAAACCCGTAGAGTGGGCAAACGATCCGCGCACCATCACCTTTTTAGGTTACACCCAATTGTTGGTCGGACACCGAGAGGATGCGCGCCAAACGTTCACCCGCGCACTTGCCGTGATGAAAGGCCCCGATGGCCAGATCCCAGTCGACGCCCGGATGCTGCCGGCATTCGCCATGACAGATTACGCCGGACTCGGCGAGAAGGAACAAGCACTAGCCGAGGCGCAACGCGCCCGCGCTGCTTACAAAGACGACGCTTTGTCGCGGCCATTTGTTGAGACTCAGGTGGCGGGTATGCAGGTAATGCTTGGACAAAACGATGCTGCCATAACGACACTTTCGCGCCTTGCTGATTCGGGCGATCTCCCTCTCCGTTCCGATCTGCGCTTCTCACCGGTCTGGGATGCGCTGCGGAACGATCCCCGCTTCCGGACATTGCTGGAACAGAAGCCGTAAATCGCGATGGATCCACGCTTCGAGAAAATCCTCGCGCCGCTCGCACCGCAAAACGCACAACCTAACGAATAATGAATCCGCGCAACTTTTTCGCCGAGCTGAAGCGGCGCAACGTTTATAAGGTTGCGGTCGCCTATGCGGTCATGAGCTGGCTGCTGATTCAAGCGGCGTCGATTCTTTTTCCGGCCTTCGAGGCGCCGCCGTGGGTGATGAAGGTTTTTGTCGTCGTGCTCGTGCTGGGTTTTCCGATCGCGTTGGTTTTCTCCTGGGCGTTTGAGATCACCCCGGAGGGAATTAAGCGCGAGGAAGATGTCGCGCCTAACGAATCCCTCACCCGCAGGACTGGGCGACGAATCGTGGCGATAACCATCGTCGTCGCAGTCATCGCCGCCTGTCTGTTTACCTTTCAGCTCTTTCGTCCGCGCCTAACGAGTATAGGTTCGCCGGCAACTGCGAGGGCGGTGCCGGAAAAGTCCATCGCGGTGCTGCCCTTTGAAAATCTGAGCGACGACAAGTCGAATGCTTATTTCGCCGAAGGAATCCAGGACGAGATTCTCACCCGGTTATCGAAGATTGCGGCGCTGAAAGTTATCTCACGCACTTCCACTCAGAAATACAAAAGCGCGCCGGACAACCTGCGCGAGGTCGGTCAACAACTTGGCGTAGCGAGCTTGCTCGAAGGCAGCGTGCAAAAAGCCGGTAATGCGGTGCACATCAATGTCCAGTTGATCAAAGCCGCGACGGACGAGCATTTGTGG